>NC_010995.1:4362500-4576573 GCF_000019225.1 Cellvibrio japonicus Ueda107
GCGCCGCAACTTCCTGAACTCGCCCTTACTCTATGTTCCCGAAGTCTATTGGGAATACACGCGCACCAACGTGCTGGTGATGGAGCGGATCTACGGCATTCCGGTCACCGACCTCGCTGCACTCAATGCCCAACAGACCGACATGAAAAAACTCGCCGAGCGCGGCGTGGAGATTTTTTTCACCCAGGTGTTTGAGCACAACTTTTTTCATGCTGACATGCACCCCGGCAATATTTTTGTCGCGCACGAACATCCTTCCGCACCGCAATACATCGCCGTGGACATGGCGATTGTCGGATCGCTCACCCGCGCCGACCAATACTACCTGGCGCGCAACCTGCTCGCCATGTTTCGCCGCGACTATCGCCAGGTTGCCGAGCTGCATGTAGAAAGTGGCTGGGTGCCCAGCCATGTGCGCGTGGAAGAACTGGAAGCGGCAGTGCGCACCGTGTGCGAACCCATTTTTGAAAAACCGCTCAAGGAAATCTCCTTCGCCCAGGTGCTGCTCAATTTATTCCGCACCGCGCGCCGCTTCGAGATGGAAGTGCAGCCTCAGCTGGTGCTGTTGCAGAAAACCCTGCTCAATATCGAAGGCCTGGGGCGCCAGCTCTACCCGGACCTGGATCTCTGGGCCACCGCCCATCCCTTCCTGGAGCGCTGGCTCAAAAACCGCTTCCACCCCAAAAGCCTCTGGCGCGAACTCAAGCGCTACGCGCCGGAATGGATGGAAAAATTCCCGCAGGTACCCAACCTGGTGTTCAACGGTTTGCAACAATTACAAAACCTGGGGGAATTGGCACCGCGCCTGGAAGAGGCCACCCACGCCTACAAAGCCCAGCAACAGCTGGCGCGCCAACGCAACCGCCGCCGTGTCATCACCCTGCTGGCCTTTGCGGGCGCCATCGCCTTGGCCTGGCCCAGCCTGGGTGAAGGTATCCGCCACTGGGCGAATCACTTTTCGTTTGGCGATATTCCCACCGCCAGCTACCTGCTGGCGGCCATAGGACTGAGTGCGTGGTTATTGAAACGCTAGTGAATGCTGGGGATTGCGCAGCGGAGCGCTCAGGCCCTGTGAGGCTCATGCAGGGATTCGTTCAACTGATCCACCAACACCGCCCAGCGCGCATCGGCTTTTAGCATTTCATCCAAAAACTGGCGCTGGGCCTCGCTCCAGAAAGGCGCATCAACAATATGCACCTCCGCCGGTAAATGGTGCGCGTGAATAAAATTGGCAATCCCCTGCTCGCTGGCATCCAGGCCCAGTTGGTGGAACAGGTTGGTCATGCGTACTTCTACCGTATCCATTATTATCTCCACTGAATTTGTTTATTTAAAATCATCCAAAAACTCCGATGCCCTTCCACCGCTGGCTATTAACAAATAATCCCTGGCCCGTGTACAGGCAACGTACAGCAATTGCCGCTCGGTGTTGTACGCCTCCTCCAAGTCAGCCATTTCTGCCGCAGTTTCCAGGCGGGATTGCAGAGGAATAATATCATCGTCGCAGGCCATGACTGCCACAGCGCGAAACTCCAGCCCCTTAGCCAAGTGCATGGTACACAAGGAAATATTCTCACTGGCCACATCGGTGTGTTCATCCAGAATGTCAAACGCCAACCCTGCTTGCTGTAGTGCCTGTCGGGCGCGAGACAGCTCAACAGCGGAGCGTACAAACACACCGATTTCGTGCAGGGCCACACCCTTTTTCACAAGAGATTGCAACCAGCCAGCAACCAAGATGATTTCATCATCTACAGAATCACAGAGTTTAATTTCCGGTGCAGGGCCATTAAAAACAGATATGGTGTGGCGACGGTCTTCGCAATTGCCATCCACATCGCTGACCTCCGGCCCCAGTAACTTATCGGCTTGCTGGCGAATCTGGTGGGAAGTGCGATAGTTGATTTTCAAGGTATGCACACGGCCGCGCACCTCCACGCCCAAGCTACTCCATGAAAACGGTTGCTGGAAAATACGCTGCCCCAAGTCGCCCGCGAAAAACAAACCATTGGCCCGCTGCGCGCCCAAGGCAGCCAGAAAACGCAACTGTGCCACACTCACATCCTGCGCTTCATCAATCACCACGAAGTCAAACAACGGATTTTTGCGTTGCGATAGGTGTTCCGTCAGAGCCGCGAACATACTTGCCTGTGTTACCAACCGCTGCTCGGCCAGCTTGAGCATCACGCGCTCAAAAATAGCCCATAATTGGGCGCGGCGATTTTCGGGTAAGCGGGTCTTGCGGCCCAGGCGGCGAACATCCCGGTAGTCCTCCCAGGTCTTCAGTTGCCAGGCATCCACTACGTCACACCATTCCGTCAGCAAAAACCGGGGATTGAAGCCTGTCAGCGCCAGATCATCGGCGGCCTGCTGTAGCAGTTGCCCTAATTGCGCGTCGCTCACTCGATTAACAGGCCCCAACTGCTGACGATACAAACGATCAGCCAGCGCATCCAGCGCATAAACGTCTATACGTTCCGCCAGCGTGGGTTGATGTGCAACCAAACAGCGCAGTTTGATACGCAAATTATTCGCCAGCGCCTCGGAAAAGGTGACCAGGAGTACACGGCTGTCTGGATGCTGGCGCGCCAGATGCACCGCCCTGTGCAGCGCCACTACCGTCTTGCCGGTGCCGGCGGAACCAGAAACCCGCGCCGGACCGTTGAAATCCCGTTCTACCCAATCGCGTTGCGCGGGGTGCAGAAAAACCGACCACTTATCCCAGGGAAATTCCAACGCCTGGGCCAGCTCCTCCTGATTATCCAGCACACGGAAGCGACGCAGGGCATCCGGGTGGTCGAATGGCAGAACACCTTTCTCCGCCACCAGTACCTGGGGCGTACCGCCTGTTGCCAGTTCCAGCAAAGCCTCTGCCGCCTCGGCAGGCAAGTGATCGGCCAGGGCCAGCAGAAAATCTTCATCCGCCGTGCGCACATCGGCCAGCCATTCCTGCGGCACACCGTACTGCAAGAGTTCATCATCGCTGTAACCGGCAAAAAGCGCGGGCTTGGCAATGGCCGCCTGCTCGATATAGCGAATAACCGGCACTTCCTGCACACATTCACGAATTTCCACCAACTGCGCGGCACCCGTAACCGGGTGAGTTTCCAGCTTGCGTCGCTCGGCCCATTCGTAGGCTTTATCGTGGTGATCCACATAGCAGAGCAACAGGCTGGCTTCGGTGCGGTGGACAATGATGCGAAGATCGAGATTCACCCGCACTGACCAGAAGTTTTTATCGCGGGCGCGATCCAGCTTGTGAAAACTCAAGCTGGGACTGGCAGGATTCACCTGCAAATCAAAGGCCGTGGTTTTAACGGCCTTTTGTTCCTCGCCGGTGAGTTTGGCGAGGCTGGTGGTGAAGGTGTTGGAGAGGAGGAAGTTCATTAGATACCTATTGCTAACCGTATTGACGTAATAAATTGGTCAAACTGACAAATCTACTATCTTGCTCCAGGGCTGGATTAGCAGATTTTATTTGCTCTAGGCAGGACTTAAAATAATCCAATGTCCAGGCCCCTCCTCTAAATTCCATTAAATTTAAAAACGCCAATGCAGAATCTGGAAACTCATTGCATATACCAGATTCAAATAAATTATACGGCAATGAATTCTCGTTATGCATGTGGATTAACCAAGGCTTGAGATAGTCAAAAGCTTCTCTAAAAAATCCCTTGGCTGCCAAGCACAACTCAGCAAAAGCAATAGATATTGCAGGTGTAATATATTCTCTTGATTTTGGCCATATCTTTTTCAAATACGGAAGAATACGATTATTCCAATAATCTTTTCGCCTTTCATCTTCTACACTTGCCAAGGCTTGAACCAATGCTTTAACCGAACTGCGTAATCCTTGTGGCGGCAATGCGCTCGTTGCAATCATCAACTCACTGATAGTAAAAGTATCACGTGAATCAAGCCCCGCAACTGTCAACAATGCAGCATACTGCTCACCGTATTCGCCAAAGCCATCATAATGGTGGACAGTATCAAGAAAATCAGGCTTTATTTTTTCCATCAATGGACGATACAAACGGGCCGACCAAAGAAAACCATACCATGCAAAGCGGGCTTCAATTTCAGAGCTATGCCAATCAAATAAAGGCAATAGATACTGTTCAGTCCAGTTCTGGTCAACCCGAAATAACGAAATGGAATTAGCCGACAATAATAACCGGCCATATTGAAACTTCTCTATCTGCGTATTACATAGTTCAGTAAATATTGTCACTATCTCATCAGGCAACCCCTGCTCATCTTCCGGCGACTGCCTATACCACCAATCCAACAATGCTTGTGTTACATAGCCTACTGGATGATTAATGGTCTCTCCAATTGGATCAACATTATTGGTATCGTCATAATCCAATGACAAAACATCTCTGCACATCCTAAAAAACGAAGATTCGTGATGACTAATTTTTTTTGCAATAGCCTGTAACCACCAACTTATTCCGTGATTGAGAGAATGCCTTATTTCATTAGGCGCATGGGCTAAAATTTGGCCCATGTAACGCCACGAGCGCCTAGCAAGTTTTTCTTCAGACCATGCCTGCAAAGCCTCTCTCCAACGATCAATCGGCCATATATTTTCTCGGGATAAGGAAAATAAAACACAGGCGGATGTAGCAAATCTATTTCGGCATAGCTCTTTCCATCCATCATGTTTGTCGTAATCCACAGATGGATAATTCTTAATCCATTCAACCAATTCTCGACGAGAATGTGGAGTTTCAATAATTTCTCGGCCTGGACTTCCGCTTTCCATCCAAAAATAAAATTCTTCACGTTCATTATCAAAAAGAATCCATTGGGGGTATTGACCAGAAATTTCATCAAGCCGTGATTTAGCTTTTTGACCAATCACCACACCCGATAAAGTTACTTTTATTAACCGTAACCATATATCCCTATCTACAATTTGTTGCCATTCTTCATGCTGAATATCGTCCCTGAACATATCACGTGGAGGGCCAGCCAAGATGGCCTGCTCCAGTTCATCCAGTTCTATTTCGTTCAATCGCAACGGCAAAGACACCAATAAACGCATAACTTCTCGTTTAGTTTCTTCTGCCCATAACCACTTGTGATTATCAGATAACAACCAGTCAAGCGCCCGACACTGCGGAATAATGGAACCTTGAGCAGCTGCAAAATAGGCCAATCGTCGAAATACCGGCTCAGACATTCGCCACCAATCCTCAGCCACATAAAAAGCCCTTTCAGGAGAGAATTCAGACATAGCAAGCCAAGCATCACGAGTAATATCAATTAACGCTGTCCAATCATGGAAGTGTTTATTTTGTGGATGATTGCCGATTGATGGCTGATGAATGCATGACAGATAGCCTCTACGCTCTTCTCCTAATTCTCGCATCAGATCCAATGCATCTTTCAATAAGATACTGAAATCAGGTAGAAGTTTGGGTAGCACATCAATCCAAAGCGGCTCTTTAGATATTCGTGATAAGAAAGAATGAACATGATACCCGGACAGCTCAATTTTCCATTCAACAATATCTTTAATACGCTGCGGTTCAGAATTGTCATTTCCTTCTGCCGAACGGAAAGGTTCTCGAAAAGCAATACGCGGAGTCAATATTTCACGCAATTCCATACGCAAAACAGTTGTGAGCCCTTCACATTTAAGGATATCCCACCACCGATAAAGATCACCCCTCTGTGACTTCACACATCGACTTAACAACAAATTCCATAAAGTGCGCATCATTGGAGATGGGATTGCATTGGGGGCATCAGCCCGAATGCGATTCAACTCATCTGCATTACCATTCCGTTCAAATTCGGTTAGTTCTTTCAGCCTATGCCGTATTTGCCATGCCAACTGCTCATGCAATTGCCCTCCATGTTTTATCAACCATAGAAACAATGCGGGGTCATTGAGATGACGAACCAGCCAGAAGGCAAGATAAGGCATGATATTGTCCCACCGGGTGACGGAGGAACCCGAATCCACCAGTGTCATTAATGGACTCAGATCGTAGGGAGGCGGCCTGGACACCAAGTTGAAAGAAAGTTTATTGTCATAAATTGCCTTAGGTGGAACGCCAAAACGCTCAAGGTCGGCATGACCATAGCGTTTTTCGGATAAATACTCCAACCAGCCTAGCGGTGGGACAGGGTTCACTTCAGCAAAACGCTTGGCGGGCAGGCCGCTAGGATCAGATAATGCCCAAAGCATTCGACTCACGAAATCATCTTGCTTGGTGCTTCCGGTAGGGCGTGCTCTACCATATTCAACAACAATTCGCTCTTTGCCATTCACCCCGTCACGGTAAGTGTTTGCCCAGGTGTGTAATGTGTTATGCAAATAGATATGATGGTTTCGTTCACGATAGAGAATAGGCGTCACATTTTTTGCCCGCCATTCATTGGCCAGAGCTTCTTTCTTCCCTTTGGAATAACTACCAAAAGCAAACATTTCTGGCGGGGATTCACCTAATAATCGGTCAGCAGCCAGAGCATCCATCATATAACGCAATACAGGATCATTGATGCTGTAACCGACAAAGCATACCGTGTAATTGCGAAATAACTCGCTAACAAAACGAGCAGCCCAACGCTCTGTAAGATACGCCAATCCAAAATCACCACTGGAAATTACCAAACGATCCAGCTCACTAGTTGTGGGGGCATCAGTGAGTAACCCATGTAAATATACAAGACCATCCCAACGATTTTTAGGCACAGGTAATAGGGGCGCCCGAAATCGCTCAACCTTCAACCCTTTCCTGCTAATGACTTCCTCAAATAATTGGTCAAAATTGGTCGTAATCAGCCGGGTACAACCTGTTTTACTTTTACTAAGTGTTAGCAGCGCTTCATGAGTAGCTGTTGCTTTAGGCAGGGTAAGATCAGGTGTTAAAATTCCTCTCAGCTCTTGGCGTACCGACGCTCGACCACCAATATGATTGGTTTCCAATAAACCAACAGCCGTATCGAATTGTCCTGCCTTTATCGCAGCTTGCTCTACCGCATCAGGCACCTTACCCACAGCTTGAAATAGCTGATTCACCAACCCAGAAAAACCTGGCAACTTGGCAGGATAGGAAATACCGGCCCCACAAAAAAACACAACTCGTCCATCTTCATGTAATTGCAGAAGACGCTCAGGAATATCGGGGCCATTTTTTACAAATTGCATCAACCCACCCTAAACACCTTCATCACCTCATCCCCCAAGTGATTGATAATTTTCACTGCAATTCTGCCCGATTTGGGTTTTTCAAAGGGGCGGGAGGTGTCGCTATTGAGTGTGGCCCAGGCGTCTTCGTTGATTTCGGCTTTTAGGGTGGTTTTCAGGGATTTGTAGGGGTCGCTGGCGCCGAGGAAGTAGGCGTGGCGGACGAAGAAGGATTCTTCGTTGTAGTCGGTGTCGATGAACCAGCAGGCAATGCCGTCGGGGCCGTCGGAGCGGACTTCGCCGGTGTTGGGGTGGAATACGTCTACGCCCTTGACCTTGACTTGGTATTGTTCACCGTCGGTTTTGAGTATGTCGATATCCGGTTCGCCGAAGATGACGAAGAGGTTGCCTTTGCCGGTGTTTTTCAGGTCTTCGGCCATGTGCAGGTCGGCGTTCATGCGGGCTTTGAGTACCGGGATGCGACCGAGTTTTTCAAATTCGGTGGTGTGGGCTTCGTAGTTGAAGGCGCAGGCGATGAGTACGTCGAAGTCGGCATCGGCGGCTTCGCGGGCGGCGGTGACGAGATCGACGCGGGAGACTGTGCCGAATTCCGGGCCGACGAAGATGGCGGCGCGGCGTTCTTTGCCGTCTTGTTCCTGGTAGCGGCCTTCGGCACAGATGTATTCGCCGGGCCAGGGTTGCAGGCTGGTGAAGTCGATTTTGTCGGCTTTGTGGGCCTGTTGTACACCGGCGGTTTTGAGGTTTTCCAGAATCATCTGGGCGAAGTCGTAGCCGGGGCCATAGCCTGCGCCGGGTTCGGAAAGTTTTTTGTAGGGGTCGATGAGTTCGTCGTTTTCGTCCACCTGCAACATGCGGTGGGGCGAGAGGCTTTCCACGGTAAAGGGGCCGGCCACGCGGACTTTCTTTTTGTCTTCGTAGGGTTTGTCGTAGAGGTATTCGTAATCGGCCTTGGCGGCGATGGAGGAGTCGATGTCCTGCTGCCGCTGGATGCGCAGTTGCCAGAACTGCTCGTGCAGGGTTTTGGCGGCTTGCGGCCAGTCATTGGGGAAGTCGCGGGGAATTTCCCACTCCTGAATCTCGGCAGGCACCTCGGCGGTGTATTTTTGTGCTTTGCGGTAGGCGGCCAGCCAAGCATCGGGCAGGTGCTGGGTAAGCTGTTCGCGCAGAGGTTGCAGACTTTGCTCGAACTTTTCCCAGATCACATCAATTTCGGCATTGTTGGCGATGGATTTCAGGGTGATGTGCGGTACGCGCTCGTAGACAAAGCCGTGGCGGATATTGCCGTAGGTGGGTTTGCTGGAAGGCGCGGTACGGGTGATCTCCGCTTCCTTTTGCTGGCCCTCTTTGGAATCAGCCAGCAGATAAAAGGGATAGCGTGCGCCCATAATGCGGGCGCGGGCCAGTGCCAAGGCAACACGAGAGGTATCAATGGTAATCCAGCGGCGGCCCCATTGCTCAGCAACATAGGCGGTGGTACCGGAACCGCAGGTGGGGTCAAGAACCAGATCGCCGGGGTCGGTGGTCATCAGGACACAGCGCTCGATTAACTTGTTGGCTGTCTGTACAACATAGATTTTGTCTCCGCCAAACTGGTTTTGGCCGACGGCATCCGTCCATACGTTGTTATAGGGATACGCTGGAAAATCATCCAAGTAACGCACATATCCAAGATTTTTACCCGAACCAGCATGTACACGACTGGCGGCAAGGAGCTTTGCCATTCCTGATTCACCAGTCTTCCAAACACCAGAAGTTGGTCGAAACTCTCTGCCTCCAATAAATACTGGATAACGTGTTTTATCCACACCCGATGAAGACATCAAGTTATCAATACCGAAGATTCTAGCTCCAAATGGAACTGGTACACCCGCCCTCTCATCTTTACTGATTGGTCGCCGTAGACCAGTAGCCTCTTCAACTTGTGTATATAGACTTCCTCCAGCAGCACCTGCAATTTTTTCTCTCAATAGCTGTCGATATTTCAATACTTCAGCTTTGCGCGCATACCAAATCAAATGATCGGCCACCCCCGGCAAAGCTTTAAGTTCACCAGGACTACCTGCACCTGTTGTCTTTTGGGCCACAATCGAAACAATAAAGTTTTCCTCCCCAAACACCTCATCCATCACCGCCCGAACCCGATGCACATTCTCATCACCAATCTGCACAAAAATAGAACCGGATTCCGTCAATAAATCCCGCGCCACGGTCAGCCGGTCGCGCAGATAGGTCAGGTAGGAGTGAATGCCATCGCGCCAGGTATCGCGAAAGGCTTTGACCTGTTCCGGCTCGCGGGTGATATGGCTGGCGTTGCCGTCCTTTACGTCGCGGCTGGTGGTACTCCACTGGAAGTTGGAATTAAATTTGATGCCGTAGGGTGGGTCGAAGTAAATGCACTGCACCTTGCCGCGCAGTTGCTCGCGCTCGGCCAGGGAAGCCATGACTTGCAGGCTGTCGCCCAGGATCATGCGGTTTTGCCAGTGGCCGTCGTGCTGGTAGAACTCGGTTTTGTCGGCGTCTTGCGGTATGCCGTTGAAGTCGGCAAACAGGTCGCCCATGTCTCCCGCTTGCGGTTGAGCACTCTGTTCGCTGCGGCGCTTGAGGTCGTCGATCAGGACTTTGGGGTGTACCTTTTCCTGAAGGTAGATGGGCGGGGCATTGACCACCAGGTCTGACCAGTCCTGTACGTCCTTGCCGCGCCAGAGGAGTTGCGGGTCCAGGTCGCGGTTGAGTTTTGTCTGAAATTCCGGCGATGCTTTTCCTAAATCATGAAATGCTGCTGCTTGGTAGAGCAGTTCGGTGTATTGCCTTGGGTAGCTGACTTTTGTGGGCGCCTGGTCGGATTTGGCCACCACGGATTGGTATTCCGCCGTGGGAATGTTTTTGCGTTTGGCGTCCGTGTGGGTGAGCGCTGCTATGGTTTTGCTGGTGGTTGGTTTTTTGGCCATGTCGGTTTTTATCTCGGTCTTAATTTTCCTGATGGTCGATTGGTAGTGGCTCGGTAGAATTATCACGCCTTACCGCCTGCCCCGGTCTTTGTAACCCGGAATGTAAACCATCAATGTGCTCGAACAGATCGCTATTGATTTGTTGCCACAGCGGGTCGAGGATAAAGTCGATACCTTCGCGCCGTGCCAATTTGGCAGCAGGTACAAAATCGCTGTCGCCTGCTACCAGCACCAAAGTATCTACCTGCTTTTTGAGTGCTAACGAAGCGATATCCACACCAATGCGCATATCTACGCCTTTTTGTTTCAGCCCAAGGGACACGGAGCTGGCATCCAGCGTCTGCCATAAATCACGAGACTGAGCTATGTCTCTGAACTGCTCCTGAGTCAAAGTTAGCGTGTAGTTACCCTGCTGGTCTTGCTGGGGCGGCTGTGCGGGAATGGCATTTAACGCTTGGCGACTGCGTAATAATTTCTTGGTAAGCGACGATTGAATGCTCCAATCGTGTTCCTTATTGACCTTGCCTAAGCGTAAGGCCATTTTGCGCTGCTTGCGCAAGCAATCGAATAACGCATGGCGTTGTATGGCCACATCGGATTTGGCGAAGTCTATGGGGCGATTTTGTATCGGGTGGTGGGCTTTGCCATCGTAGGGGATCGCATCGTAGTAGAAGATGCGATAAACGTGTTGCCTCCAATCCCTGTTACCACAGCCTGTCAGGTGTTTGACGTGGTTGCGACACAAATGACCAACCTGTGCAGATATTTTTTCCGGGGTATCGCACAACTCTGGCTTGACTAATTTGGGAAGGCGTTTGAGGAAGTAGCCACCGTCAATCAGGATGGCAATGCTTCTGGCTGTCATATCCACCTCCTGGCAGAAGTGGCTGTTTTTCGGGAGCCAGAAAAAGAAAAGCCCCAGGGGGTCGGCACTCGCTCGGGATGGGTGAGCGGGCGTACTGCCAAGGGGCGGATGTGCTGTGCAGTATAGTGGGGCAATGAGGGTAATTCAACCTTGATTGTGGGCGTTCTGGCACAAACCACCATTTTGTTGGCATCAACAAAATGGCAGGCTAAATGCCTGAAAGCTCCTCTAACCCATTGAGCTTTATAGTTTTTCATAGCAACTCACTCCTTGTTTTGGCCATTTTTCTGGTAGGTGTTCAGCATATTATCAAAAGCCTCCTGCACCTTTTCAGCAAAATCGTCCTGCATTGTCCAGATGTCGGTAAATTCAGCAAAGGCCCAGCGGCCCTGGGTGCCCAGGCGGTTCACGCCGGGTATCCAGCGGGTTTCCATAGTTTCTTTTTTGGCCTTGGCGTCTTCGCCCCGGTAACCCTTGATTTCCACGATCAGGTTGAGCAGGTCATCGGGGCCTCTGCCATCGTCGATGCGTACGATATAGTCGGGGCGGTATTGGTGGTTGGTGCCGCCCATCTGGTAGGGCACTTCCAGCCCCAGGTTGTGATTTTTGACGTAGCTGTGTACCCATGGGTGGCTTTCGGCCACGCGACAGAATTCGGCTTCCCAGTCACTGTCCAGAATGACCCAGTTGAGATGGTTTTTAGGAGGCGGCCCAAGGGTTTCCCAGCGGTCGGTTTTGGAGGTGCTGAAGTTGACGTAGGCTGTGCTGCCGGTGGGGTTGTAGGGGTCGAGCACTGCCTTGACGACCGCACTGCCCTGCTGAATGCCCGCGCGGTTGATGGCGTGGGTGATTTTTTCGCAGGCGCGGTCGGCCAGTTCCAGGTACATCAACTGGGCCGGATAGGTTTCACCTTTGCAATCGAGATGCTTGTCCAGCCATTGTTTGGCGATGCGTTTGAGTTGGCCGAACAGGTGCAGCTTGGGTTCTTCACCGGGGTCGCGCCAGTGGCGCAGCATCAGGTGTTGGGCCAGGTGGAACAGCAGGGTGGATTGGCGCAGGTCGCGGGTGTGAATCAGGTTGAGATCGACACCTTCGCCGATAATGCCGGCGTTGCGGGTTATGGAGGGGCCGACCAGTAGCGGGGTGAGTACCAGGGTGGAATCCTCGGTGAACTCCGCGCTCAGGCGTTCATCGGCCAGTTCCACCCTGTAGCCCGCGACGCGGGGAAAGGTGATCGCCAGATGATCGCGTTCGGGGCGCACGGCTTTGACTTGTATCGTCTCGCGTGGCGGTTGGGGTTTGGCGATGACCGGCTTGGCTGTGAAATCGAAGGGGATGCCGAGTACGTCGGCGTATTCTGTGTTGAACCGCCCCTGTTCGTTGAGTTCGTAGGACTGGCGGCGCAGTGCCCGGCCAATGACCTGCTCGCATAAAAGCTGGGTGCCGAATGCACGCACACCGAGTACATGGGTGACGGTGTTGGCATCCCAACCCTCGGTGAGCATGGAGACGGAGACCACGCAGCGGATGTCGCCGCCCAGGGTGTCGCGTTTGCCCACGGTGTTCATGACTTCGCGCAGTAAATCCTGGTCGGTGAGGTTATCTGCTGCACGAGGATCACCACTGCGCTCGATGATTTCCCGGCGGAAACGCTCGATTTCGTCGGCGGCGAATTCGCGGAAGTTGGTATCCAGTGCCTCGCCGGACTCCAGTTGTTCACTGTCGATCAGCAGGGTGTTGGGGCGTGGCAGTGGATTGCCGTAGTCGTCGTGGTTGCGGAACAGAGGCAGGCGGCCTTCCACCAGGGAGCTGGTATCGTCATCGTTTTGCCGCTGGAAACCGGAAATATAGTCGTACACCAGCTTGGAGGTGGCGGTGTTGTTGCAGACCACGATAAAACAGGGTGGTACGCGGATACCAGCCTGCTGCCATAGGTTGAAAGTCTTTTCGTAATGGCCGTAGAGGGCTTGTAGCGCTGTTTGCAGTGGTGTCGGCAGTTTGAGCGGGTCCAGGTCGGCGGCCTTGCCCCGGCCTTTTTTGGGCATGTCTTTGCCGATATGTTCCCAGAGGTTGCGGAATACCGGCATGTCCTGGCCGGGAATGTTGTCCGCTACAGGTACACGGGGCAGTTTGACAATGCCGCATTCAATAGCGTCCATCAACGAGAAATCGCTCATGGTCCAGGGAAAGAGTGTGCCTTCGGCGTAGCCGGAACCGCGCAGAAAAAACGGGGTTGCGGAAAGGTCGATAACCTGTGTCAAGCCCAGTTTTCGGTTGACGGCTTCGAGGCCAGAAATCCACAGGCGCGCGGCTTCGTTATTTTTTTGCGCCTCGGTTTTGTCATCACCTTTCAGGTCGCCTTCCTCGGTTTCCTCTTCCGGTTTTTCGCGGTAACAATGATGGGCTTCGTCGTTGATGGCGAGGATATTTTTCATACCCATAAGTTCAGGCATGACCCGTTGCAGCATCTGACCTTCGGTTTCCAGGGTATTGAGTGCTTCACCAGTGCGACCTTGCAACAGCAGGCGGCCGCCTTTGGATATTTCCATGCGTTCACGCAGTTTGAAGGCGTGATAGTTGGTGATGACGATTTTGGCTTTTTGCAGGTCTTCCAGCATATCCGCCGGCACTAACTCGCGGCTGGCGTAGTAACTGTCCGGGTCGTTGGGTTGCAGTACGCGCAGGCGGTCCTTGATGGTCAGCCCTGGTGCGACAATCAAAAAACCACGGGTAAATTTTTTGCTGTTGGGGCGGCGCACAGCATTGACCGTCTGCCAGGCAATCAGCATGGCCATGACCGTGGTTTTACCGGCGCCCGTGGCCAGTTTGAGGGCAAGGCGTATGAGTTCCGGGTTGGCATTGGCGTTGGCATCGGCCAGGTGGTCGAGGAATCGCTGGCCGTTTTTGCCGATTTGCGGGGCTACCTCGGTGAGCCAGATGGTGGTTTCCACCGCTTCCACCTGGCAAAAGAAGGGGCGAATCCCCTGGAAGTTATGGTGGCGCCAGTGTTGCAGCAGGCGGGCGGTTTCGGGCGTGACTCGCCATTGGGATGGGTTGGGCAATTGGCGCCAGGCATCGACTTCCATGCGCACGGCATTGATAGTGGCAGTGTGATCGTATTGTTGCTCGGCAGTGGTAAGTCCTTTGCCTTCGTTAAATAGCAGGTCTGACTGTTCAGCCTTACCACCTTTACGTTTACGCGGTTTGGGAATGGGGGGTAATGAAATCTGCCCGGCGACGGCGATCGATGACCTGCTGAGTCGGCTGCCCCTGATCGTCCAGTTCCCAGTGACGAGCAGGGTACTCGTAGGGCGAGTTGAGTATGGGTTGTTCAAAAAATAGATCGGTCATCCTGCTTTCCTAATAATAAGACGCCTTCTTTATGGGGATTGGAGTATAAGAATGGCTTTTCCGTATGTCTATTACACCCTGTTAACCTATATTTCTGGCAGCAAATTTCTCAGGCATTTAACGAATAAACAAAGCAGTATTCGTCCAAGCCCGGTTATATCCAATCATGGCAGACTTGTCGGCAAGCACGAACAATTCATCATAATAAAGCGCATAGCGATTCTGATGCCTTCTGCTATTATCCTTCGATATCTACGCGAAGGACGCCGGCACATGTTCGAAAATGCACGCATATTGCTCGTTGACGATACGCCTGAAAATCTGGATATCCTCAGCGCTATTCTCGAAGACCTGGGTTGCCAGTTACTGGTTGCAACCTCGGGTGAGCGTGCACTGGAATTGGCGACGCGACGCCTGCCGGACCTGGTGCTGCTGGATGTGATGATGCCGGACATGAACGGCTTTGAAGTCTGCACCCGGCTCAAAGCCGACCTGGCCACCACTGAAATCCCCATCGTCTTTGTCACTGCCCGCACCGAAGATATCAGCCAGGGCTTCCAGGTCGGTGGCGCAGATTACATCACCAAGCCCATTAATGCCGATGAAGTGCGCGCGCGGGTGAAATACCAGTTGGAACGCCAGGGCATGTTGGCGGAGCTCAAATCCTTTAACCGCGAACTGGAAGCCAAGGTGCGCGAGCGCACAGCGGAACTCACCATTGCCAACCGCCAGTTGCGCGAGGAAATCAACGAGCGGCGCTATATGCAGGATCGCCTGAATTACCTCGCCACCCACGATTTTGTCACCCGCCTCCACAACCGCAACGCCCTTGAATCCCATGTCTCCGAATTGCTGGCACGCACCCAGTTGCACAGCATCAATGCGGCGTTTTTGCTGATTGATATTGATCGCTTCCGCATCGTTAATGAAAGTTGCGGCTGCATTGCCGGCGATGAATTGCTGCGCCAATTTGCCGATAGTATTACCGGCTTACTGGCGCGCAATGATTTTTTTGCACGCCTGGGCGGCGACAAATTTGCGGTTGTCACCCACTGCGAGGAAGCCGATAAAGGCGTGGCACTGGCGCAATTGATCCAGCGCCATCTCGAACAATTTACCTTCCAGTGGGAAGACAAGCAGTTCAAGCTGGCCGCCTCCATCGCCTGTGTGCCCATCACGCGCGAACTGGTGAGTTATGACCAGATCATGCTCGCCGCCGACGAAGTGATTTACGTCGCCAAGCAGGAAGCGCGCGGCAGCATTCGCACCTATGACCAGGCCAACCAGCGCAGCAGCCTGCATCGCGACAGCATCAATTGGGCGTCGCGCCTGATCGATGCCCTGCACAATAATTTATTCCGCACCTATTTCCAGTTGATTGAATACCTGCCTGCATCGCGCGCCGAAGATATTCCCAAAATCCGCCTGGAAATTTTGCTGCGCCTCTGGTCGCCGCAGCAGGAGCGCATAGTGCCGCCGGGTGATTTTATCGGCCCGGCCGAGCGCCTGCATTTGATTCCCGAACTGGATAAGTGGGTGATCAACCACAGCCTGCAATTGCTGGCGCAATACCCGCGCCTGTTTGACCACATCGAATTGGTGTCGATTAATTTATCGGCCTTGTCGATGCGCGAATCCCTGTTTGCGGACTATGTCGTCGGCAAAATCCAGCAGCACGGTATTCCACCACACAAAATCTGTTTTGAAATTACCGAAACAGCGGCCATCGTCAACATGGATACCGCGCGTCACTTTATGCAGACCCTGCGCGACCAGGGCTGCCATTTCGCGCTGGATGATTTCGGTAGCGGTTTTGCATCCTATGCCTATTTGCACCAGTTGATCTTCGACAAAATTAAAATCGACGGTATTTTTGTACGCGATATGGACACGGACCAGGCGCACTACGCCATGGTGAAATCCATTATCGAAATGGCCAAGTCACTCGACAAAGAGGTCATCGCCGAATTTGTGGAAACCCCCGAGGTGGCGCAACTGCTGCGCGAACTGGGTGTGAGCTGGGGCCAGGGTTATTTCCACCACCGTCCCGAAGAATTGAACTATCAAGCCCTGCAACGCTGTCTGGCGTCGAGTTATGGACTTACTGCGACTGACTGATTCCCTGCCACTTCCCCAATCCCTCCGCCTGCTGCTGCTCAACCTGGTGTTGGTGCTGGCCTATTTGGCCCTGGCCAAATTCGGATTGGGCTGGAGTTCGCTGACCACCGATGTCACCCTGATCTGGCCCGCCGCCGGTCTGGCATTGTTCAGCATCATGACCTTTGGCCTGCGCGCTGCACCGGGCGTATTGATCGGGTCGGCCAGCACCACGCTGCTACTGCACTTTAACCAACAGGATGTTCCCCTGGGGCCGGAAAGCCTGCTGGCAACATTGGCCATGAGCAGTGCAGACCTGTTGCAGGTGGTGCTGATCGCCAAACTCAATTCGCAGTTACTGCTGCGCAATAGCCCGATACGCAGCCGGCGCGTACTGTTTTTCATCGGCTGTGTGCTGTTGTGCTGTGTTTTTTCCGCCTCGGTGGGTGTGGTCAGCCTGTACCAGTTGGGGTTGTTGAACCTGGGTACCCTGCCCGAGAACTGGCTGACCTGGTGGATGGGGGATTGCATCGGCATGCTGGTGTTCACACCGCTGCTGGCCTGGGCTTTATTGCCGGGACTGCGCCACCAGGATGCACGGGCCCAGGCATTCTTATTATTAAGCTCCGGCCTGGGTGTGCTGCTACTGCTGGTCGCCACCCTGGGATACCTTGAGCGCAGTGCCGCCCGGGATCGCTTTGAAGGCGAATCCAACCTGCTGTGGCTGGCCTTGAGCACCCGCCTGAGCGGCAGCCTGCACGACCTGGACCTGGCTCAACACAACATTACCCTGGGTGGTGCCAGCGATAGGGAATTCCTCCGCCTGGCGCGCAGTCTGCTCGAACATAATCCCTGGCTCAACCATATTGCCTGGGTGCCTACACAGGCCGGGGAGCAGCTTGAGCCCAGCCTGGCAGCCCTTAACCTGGGCGACAGCCAGATGGTCACCCGCCACAGCACCCGCATTACCCGCGCCAAACTCGCCCTGGGTCATCCGGGCAACCGCACGGTTATCCTCAATGCCTGGCAACAGCGTGAATTGCGCGCCGGCCCCGTTTATTACGGCGAGCGCGGCCGGCCGGCCCTGGAAATCTACTCACCGGTAATGACATGTCCCAGCGAACAGCCGTGCAGCCTGCGCGGCCTGCTCAGCGCCCAGCTCAACCTCACTGAGTGGGCCAGCCAGGCCTTCAGCCCGGAACTGCCAGACCAGTTGCAACTGCTGCTGGTGACCGGCGGTCCTGATCCCCTGCGCTTGCAGTGGCAGCCCGGTGGCTGGGTCGATGCCAGTCCCGATAGCAACCAGCCAGTTGCCCACCTGCGCTACCAACGCAGCCTGCCGCTGGCCGACCAGACCATGGAAATGATCACCTATCACCAGAACCCGCTCTGGTTTGTACCCAGCTGGCTGCAAGTCAGCACCCTGGGCATAGGCCTGGCCTTGATCAGCCTGCTCAGTGCCTATTTGATCACCCGCCAAAAACACCAGGATTTGCTCATGCGCAACCAGTCGCGCCTGCAAGAGGAAATCCATATCAGCACCCAGGCCTTGCGCAAAGCCAATGACTGGTTGCTCAAGGAGGTGGAACAGCGCCAGCAAACGCAGGAACAGCTGGAGTCATCCCAGGAGGTACTGCGCCGCCGGGAGCAGGAATTGCGCAGCCTGCTCGACAATATTCCCGACCCCATCTGGCTCAAGGACATCGAGGGCCATTACCTCAACTGCAACCGCGCTTTCGCGCAATTACTGGGCAAAACCGAGCAGGAGATTGTCGGCAAACGCGAGCATGAACTGGTCAGCGCTGATATTGCCCAGGTCTTCCGCCGCAATGACCGCGTCGCCCTGGGCAGCGCCGGCCCCCATCGCCATGAACAATGGCTGGTTGCCGCCGATGGCCGCCTGCACATGCTCGACACCCTGAAGGTGGCGGTGCGCGATGCCGACAACCAGACGTATGGCATCCTCGGGATCGGCCGCGATATTACCGACAAGCACGAATTGATCAGCGAGTTGGAAAAATTCAAACGCTTTGCGGAATTCTCTGCCCAGGGTTTCGGCATCGCCAGCCTTAAGGGCGAGACCCTCTACATGAACCCGAGTATGCGCCGCATGCTCAGTGACCGCAGCACCAATGAGGACGATTTCAAACAGCAATTCTGGCTGTACTATCCCCCGGAATTGCAGGTGCGGGTGCGCGACGACATTTTTCCCAAGGTCGTTGAGCAGGGTCACTGGCAGGGCGAACTGGCCGCGCTCCACGCCGATGGCAGTGACTTCCCCACCCAGGAAACCTTCTTTGTCATCCGCGACGACCAGGGCAAACCCCAGTACATCGGCAATGTCATGACCGATATTTCGGCCCAAAAGGAAACCGAGGCCGAACTCTCCCAGGCCAAGGAGGCCGCGGAAGAAGCCGCACGGGCCAAGAGCCGCTTCCTCGCCAATATGAGCCACGAGATCCGCACGCCGCTCAATGCGGTGCTGGGCTACACCCAGTTGCTGATGCGCGACCCGCAGCTGGCAGGCAACCAGCGCGAGCGCCTGCAACTCATCCTCAATGCCAGCCAGCGGCTGCTGGGTTTGATCAACGACGTCCTCGACCTGTCCAAAATCGAATCCGGTGCACTCAACCTGCGCCAGGACTATTTCGATCTGCACCAGGAGATGCAGGAAATTCACGCCATCATCGCCGAGCGGGCCAACGCCAAGGGCTTGTCCCTGGGCCTGGAGATCGACTTTCCAGCGCCCAACATTGTGCGCGGCGACCGGCAAAAACTGGGGCAGATACTGCTCAACCTGCTGGGCAACGCGGTTAAGTTTACCCACCAGGGCAGTGTCAACCTGATGCTGACCCGCCACGGTGACTGGGTTGATTTTGTGATCAGCGACACCGGCCCCGGCATAGCGCCCCAGGAACTGGAACAGCTGTTCTCCGCTTTCCGCCAGGGACAGGCTGGACAGGACAGCGGCGGCACCGGCCTGGGCCTGACCCTGTCGCGCCACCTGGCCCAGGGCATGGGCGGCAGCCTGGAGCTAACCAGCCAACTGGGTGAAGGCACCCGCGCCCACCTGCGCCTGCCACTGCCCAGCGAAGCCCTGACGCGCCACAACAGCGACAAGCCAAATACCATTGTGCGCCTTGCCCCCGGGAGCCATTGCCATGTGTTGGTGGTGGAAGACGACCAGGCCAGTGCCGATGTGCTGGTGAGTTTGCTGGAGCAATTGGGCTGCACCACCCGCTGTGCCTACAACGGCCGCGAGGGCATCGACTGGTGTGCACAGGAAAGGTTCGACATCATCTTTACCGATATCCGCATGCCCGATGTCAACGGCCTGGAGATGCTGCGCCAGCTGCGCCGGCAGGCGGACTTCGTCACCCCCCTGGTAGCCGTCTCGGCTTCCAGCCTGGAACACGAGCGCACCTATTACCTGGCCCAGGGATTTCACGATTTCATTGGCAAGCCTTACGGCTTTGAAGAGATTTTTAGCGCGCTCCAACAACACAGTGGCGCCCGCTTCGAGGCACCGGAGCCAGCCCCATCCCAGCCCCTGGTGTACCAGGACGATCCCATCAACTTCAACCTGGCAGGCCAATCCCTGCAACAAATCCGGCAAACGGCAGCCAGTGGCGATATGAGCCTGTGTAAGAAGCTGGCCAACCAACTATCCGCCGACCTGTTAGGCCAGCAGCGACACCAGCAGTTACTGGCTGCCATCAAGCAATACGACCTGGAAAGGGTGGAGGCGCTGGTGAACAGTTGGTTGGATGGCAGCCGCTAGCAGTCAGTCCATTTCCAGCATAAAGGTCACAGGCCCATCGTTTACCAGGCTAACCTGCATGTCGGCGGCAAAGATTCCGGTAGCAACCTTGGCATGGCGGCTGCGCAGCTGCGTAACGAAATAATCATAGAGCTGCTGCGCCTGCGCCGGTGGCGCAGCCGAGGAAAAACTGGGGCGCAGGCCTTTTTTGGTATCCGCCGCCAGGGTGAATTGCGACACCACCAGGATGCCGCCATCCACCTGCTGCAGGTTGCAATTCATCCTGTTGTCGGCATCGGCAAAGAGGCGGTAGGCGAGCAATTTGTCGATCAGCTTATCAGCACTTGCCTCAGTGTCGGTTTTCTGGATACCGAGCAACAACAGCATGCCCTGATCAATTTCACCCACCACTTGCTGATCAACCTCCACCGAGGCGCGCCTGACGCGCTGGATCAAACCTAACATCAGGCAGTCTGGTCGCCGTTGTCTTTGCGCAGGCGCCTGGCCATGTCATCGGTTGCGCGGATAAGCGCATCCACAATCCCCGGTTCGCGCGAGGCATGGCCCGCCTCACGGATAATCTGCAATTCCGAATCCGGCCATGACTTGTGCAGGGCATAGGCGTTATCGAGCGGACAGATCACATCGTAACGGCCATGCACAATCACACCGGGAATACCGGCGAGGCGATGGGCATTGTTAATAATCTGGTTGGCTTCCAGGAAGCTGTCATTCACGAAGTAATGGGCTTCGATACGCGCCAGTGACAGGGCGCGATGGGGCTCGGTGAAAGAATCCACCAGGTCCTGGCAGGGTTTCAGGGTCGCGGTGCGGCCCTCCCAGCAGGACCAGGCCTTGGCGGCAGCCATTTGCTGGATCTGGTTTTCCCCGATCAGTTGGCGGTGATAGGCATTGAGCAGATTGCCGCGCTCTTCCTCGGGAATCTGCTGCACAAAACTGTCCCAGTAATCGGGGAAGAGCCGGCTGGCGCCGTCCTGGTAAAACCAGTGAATATCTTCGCGGCGGCACAGGAAGATACCGCGCAGGATCAAACCCAACACGCGCTCGGGATAGGTCTCGGCATACACCAGGCTCAGCGTCGATCCCCAGGAGCCGCCGAACAATACCCACTTGTCGATACCCAGGTGTTCGCGGATGGTTTCCATATCCTCCACCAGCTTTTGGGTGGTGTTGCTCTCCAGCGATGCATGGGGGCGCGAGCGACCGGCACCGCGCTGGTCAAACAGGACGATGCGGTATACCTCGGGATCAAAGAAACGGCGGTCGTATTTGCCACAGCCGGCACCTGGCCCGCCGTGCACAAACAACACCGGAATACCCTGGGGATTTCCGGATTCATCAACGTAGAGTTCGTGGGGCGCTTCAACAGCAATCTGGTGACGTTGGTAGGGTTTTATCTCGGGGTAAAAAGTCTGCATAAACGCGCCTTGTTACAAAGAAAGGGCCTCGTGGGAGGACGTCCACTAAAGGTAGCACAGGGGGCCGGAGTGACGCCGTATTTTCGCCGAGCCGGCACCGATTGCAAGCGCAAACTGCCAAGTTGCGCAGGCAATTCCGCACAAACCCCGACTGCCAAACGGTGGCTAACCATAGGCTTGAGCAAGCCTCCTGACATAAACTGTCAGCAGCGGCCTATACCTTGTGCACCTCACCCCAGGGATTCCACCTATGCATCGCGCCGAACGCCTTTTCCAGCTCACCACCCTGCTGCGCAACCGCCGCACCGTGCTCACAGCCAGGCAGCTGAGCGAACACCTGCAGGTGTCGGAGCGCACTATCTATCGCGACATACAGTCGCTCAGCCTGTCCGGTGTACCCATTGAGGGCGAGGCCGGCGTGGGCTATCGCCTGTCCCACCGCTACCAATTGCCACCGCTGATGTTCGACCGCGAGGAAGTAGAAGCCCTGCTGCTGGGGGCGCGCATGGTGAGCGGCTGGGGCGATATGGATATGGCGCGCCATGCCAACCAGGCAATCCAGAAAATCCTGGCGGTACTGCCCGACCACCTGCGCCACAGCGATGAAACCCTGCCACTGCTGGTGCCCAACATGGAGGAGGTGCAGCGCTATTACACCGCCCACAGCCAAACCATCCGCGCGGCAATCCGCATCCACCAGCGCCTGCGCATTGACTACATTCGCGCCGACGAGGAGCGCTCCAGCCGGGTGATTGAGCCCCTGGGGCTGATCTTCTGGGGCAAGGTGTGGACCCTGGTAGCCTGGTGCCAATTGCGCGAGGACTACCGCACCTTCCGCCTCGACCGTATCCAGTCCCTGGACATGACCGGTGAAACCTTCGCTACCCACGAACAGAAAAGCCTGAAACACTTCCTGCACATCATGAAAGCAAGGCATGAGCAGGATTGTGACAAGGCCCCATCCAACCCACAGGAACCGCTATGAGTAGATTATCGGCACCACATGACACGCCAACCCGCTGCAGCTGGTGCGGTGATGACCCGCTCTATGTTGCCTACCACGATAAAGAGTGGGGCGTTCCGCTCCACGACGAGCAAAAACTGTTTGAATTCCTGCTACTCGAAGGTGTCCAGGCCGGATTGTCCTGGATTACCGTACTGCGCAAGCGCGAAGCCTATCGCATTGCCTTCGATAACTTTGATCCGGAAAAGATTGCGCGCTATACCCCGGCAAAAGTCGAAAAACTGATGCAAAACCAAGGCATTATTCGCAATCGCCTGAAAATCGAGAGCGCGATCCATAACGCCAAGGTCTATCTGGCCATGAAGAAAAATGGCGAGAGCCTCAATGAGTTTTTGTGGAGCTTTGTCGATGGCAAACCAATTCAAAATAAACTGCGCGGGATACAGGACGCTGTAGCCACTACGCCGGAATCCGACGCCATGAGCAAGGCCCTGAAAAAGAAAGGCTTCAAGTTTGTCGGCAGTACGATTTGCTACGCCCTGATGCAAGCAGCCGGGATGGTTAATGACCATTTTATTACCTGCTTCCGCTACCGGGCCTGTGCCGACCTCGCCAGCGGGGACAAACGCAAAACCCGCACAGCGCGTTAACACTCCTTGAATTGCCCGCACCGGACGCCCTTGCTACCCTGCGGCAAATTCCCTTAAGGAGACTCTCCCATGAGACTGCGCTCACTGGCACTTGCCCTTTGCCTGCTCGGCAGCACCCCCCTGGCGCTGGCGGCCGATACCAAAGTCGTGAATACACAAACCGGTAAACTACAGGTTAAAACCATCGCCCAGGGTTTGAAAAATCCCTGGGGCCTGGCCTTCCTGCCCGATGGCCGCATGCTGGTGACCGAGCGCCCCGGCACCATGCGCATCGTCAGCGCCGATGGCAAGCTGGGTGCACCGCTGAATGGTGTCCCCGATGTAGTAGCCCGCGGACAGGGCGGGCTACTCGATGTGGTACTGGCCCCGGATTTTGCGACCAGCAACAAGATCTATTTCAGCTATTCCGAACCCGCCGATAAAAGCAAAGGCGAAAAGGGCAATAGCACGGCGGTCAGTGTTGCCACCCTGAAAGGCAATGCCCTGGAAAACGTCACCCGGGTGTTCAGCCAAAAACCCAAGGTCGACAGCAGCGCGCACTTTGGCTCGCGCCTGGTGTGGGCACCTGATGGCACCCTGTTTATTACCCTGGGTGATCGCTACAGCGAAAAAGACAAGGCGCAAACCCTGGATAACCACCAGGGCAAAGTCGTGCGCATTAATGCCGACGGCACAGTACCCGCCGATAATCCCTTTGTGAAAACCCCCGGAGCCCTACCCGAAATCTGGTCCTACGGCCATCGCAACGTACAGGGTGCCGCTATCCATCCGCAAACCCAGAAGCTCTGGACCGGTGAGCATGGCCCACAGGGCGGCGATGAATTGAATATTGATGAGGCCGGCAAAAACTACGGCTGGCCGGTGATCACCTACGGTGAAAACTACGGCGGCGGAAAAATCGGGGAGGGCACCCATAAAGCAGGCATGGAACAGCCCACCTACAAATGGGTTCCCTCCATCGCGACTGTCGGATTTATTTTCTACACCGGCGATAAATTTCCGCAGTGGCAAAACAATATCCTGCTCACCAGCCTGCGCGAGCAGACCTTTGTACGTTTGCAATTGGATGGCGACAAGGTCGTTAAGGAAGAGCGCCTGTTGAAAAAAGAAGTGGGTGAGCGCCTGCGCCATGTTGTACAGGGACCTGATGGACTGGTCTACCTGATCAGCGACGAGAGCAACGGCAAGATTTACCAGTTATCCCCGCTTTAAGTGACTCCCTTTTTATTTGTGTATGGAACCCTGCGTCGCGCCTGTCATACAGGTGCGCACCAGCGCTATTTACAGGGGGCGCAGTTTATCGGCGGGGCGCGTGTGCGCGGACAGCTCTTTCACATCCGTTATTATCCCGGCCTTGTGCTCAGCGAGGAGGCGGGGTGGGTGACAGGCGAGGTCTATGCCTTGACCGGTGAGCAGCACTTACAGGCGCTGGATGCCTATGAAGAATGCAGTAATCCACCGCACCCCGATGATGAATATCGACGCGCGCAGATCGACGTTCAATTAGACACTGGCGCTATAAAAACGGTATGGACTTATGTATATGCCCAATCTACCCGGCATCTCATCGCCATCAACAGTGGTGATTTTTTAAGCGCGAACTGATACCGCACTTTCTTCAACCTCCACAACACCTACCCATAACAAATCCGCTTATACTTACGCCACTCTTGCCAGGGAAGATCACTTTCCCTTACCCCGTTTGCCCCATCTCAGGATGCACCCATGGCGTTATTCCGTGCCCGCAATTACGACATAGAACCCCTGTTTCATGCCACTGACAAGCCCAGGGCTAAAATCGGTGTGTTGCTTGCTAACCTGGGCACCCCCGATGAGCCGACTACACCCGCCCTGCGTCGCTACCTGGCGGAATTTTTATCCGACCCGCGGGTTATCGAAGTTCCACGCCTGCTCTGGTGGTTCATTCTGCACGGGGTTATTTTGCGCGTCCGTCCACGCAAGTCTGCCACCGCCTATCGCAGTGTCTGGACCAGTGAAGGCTCTCCCTTGCTCGCTATCAGCAAACAGCAACAAATCGCTATCCAGCAACAGCTAGGGGACGGCTATAGCGTCAAGCTGGGCATGCGCTACGGCAAGCCCGCTATCGCCACCGCCCTGCGCGAGTTGCAACACGAAGGGGTGCGCCAGATCATTGTGCTGCCGCTGTATCCGCAATATGCAAGTCCCACCACAGGTTCCACCTTTGATGCGGTTGCTGCCGAATTAAAAACCTGGCGCTGGGTACCGGAATTGCACTTCATCAATCATTATTGTGATGATCCTGGCTATATCGCCACACTGAGCAGCTCAGTGCGCGAACATATCGAGCGCGAAGGTAAGCCGCAAAAAATTATTTTTTCCTACCACGGCATGCCCAAGCGGTATTTATTGGCGGGCGACCCTTATTTCTGCCTGTGCCAAAAAACCACACGCCTGGTGCAGGAACACCTGGGTCTGGATAAGAACGATTGCATCACCAGTTTCCAATCGCGCTTCGGGCGTGAAGAGTGGCTGAAACCCTATACTGATGTCACCTTGCAACAGCTACCTGCCGAAGGCATCAAGGATGTGGCGATTCTTTCACCGGCCTTTAGTGCAGACTGTTTGGAAACCCTGGAAGAATTGGCGGTAGAAAACCGCGAAGCGTTTTTGCACGCCGGCGGTGAGAAATATCACTATATCCCTGCATTAAATGACCGTGCGGACCACATCGCAATCCTGGCAGAAAAAATTCGCTCAGTAGCACTCAGCACTTCCTGATTCAGCTACAAGTCAGTTTCCTGTACTAAGCTCTTTCATCAAGGCGTCATGATTCCAGGCTTAATCTGGCGCCATCCTCCCGCATTTAACTCATGACCTCAGATCACACACAAAAGGAATCACTTATGAAAACGTTTCTTCAATCCTCCCTGCTCATGCTCGCCTGCGCCATTCCCGCGACCAGTTTTGCCGGCTCTGATTCAGGCTTTTATATTGGCGGCAGTGTCGGCCAATCGTCCCTGGAAGCAGAATTTGATACCAATGCCAAATTAAATGAAGACGATACCGCTTACAAAATTGTCGCGGGTTACAACTTTGGTGTGTTGCCGCTGCTGGATCTGGGTGTTGAAGTGGATTACCGCGACTTTGGTAAATTCAAAGGCAGCGAAGCCATTGGCAGTGCCGATATAGTTGCCGTTGATCTCTTTGGTGTCGCCGGTTTGAATTTTGGCCCCTTTGGTGTTTTCGGCAAAATCGGTTATTCCGATGCAGACGTTGATGCTGTTGTTGAAAATATCAAGGCCAGCTCTTCCGAATCCAATATGGCCTATGGTATCGGCGCCAAATTCCAGCTGGGCTCGCTTGCCTTGCGCGCTGAATATGAAAAATTTGATATGGATGATGTCGATGACCTGTCCATGTTCTCGGTAGGTGCCACTATCACTTTTTAATCGGTTATCACGCTAAACAGAAAAGCAGCCCCGTGACAGGGCTGCTTTTTTATTAACATAAATCGCTCATTTTTATTGGGCGCTAAAAACCGCCAGCAACATTTGCACAGAGAGTGCAACCAACAACAGCGCAAAACCTTTTTTCAAGGTTGGTATCGGCAGGCGGTGTGCAAGGCGTGCGCCCAAAGGTGCCGTGATAAAACTGGCACATGCCATCACTAAAACCGCCGGCCAGTAAATATAACCCAGGGTGTAATCAGGCAAATCCGCAACACCCAAACCATTGATCCAATACCCTAAGGCTCCGGATGCAGCGATGGGCAGCCCCACCGCCGCAGAGGTGCCAATCGCCACAGGCAGGGCCAGGTTACACCACACTAAAAAAGGTACAGTGAGCGTCCCGCCGCCAATAGCGACCAATGCCGAAATAGCACCAATCGCAATACCCACCGCCACCAGCGGCAAATTGCCCGGCAATTGGCGCGCGGGCGATACCTGCAGGTTTCTGATCATCTGCCAGGCAACAAAAGCCATGAAGATGGAAAAGAAAACGGCCAGGAATTGCACCGATAAATAGGCCGCCAGAAAAGTGCCGGCAAAAGTACCAACCAATACTCCCGGCGTAATTCGCAGGACCACCGGCCACACTACCGCATTATGCTGATGGTGGGCACGCAAGCTGGCCAGGGCCGTCGGCACTATGGTCGCCATGGAGGTAGCCAGGGCCAGGTGTACCACATGATCGGCGGGAAACTGCTGCCGCAAGAACAAAAAGGTTAATACCGGAACCATTACACCACCGCCACCGATTCCGAACAAACCAGCGAATAACCCGGTAACAGCACCGAGGATCAACAGGGAAACAATTAAATAAATATCCATGGTTTTTTACAGCGCCAATGCTCTCGCTCAATGATACTCACATAAAAAAATCCCCATCGCTTTCACGTTGGGGATTTTTTATGGCCTGCCATCCCTGGCGGCCACCCTTCGGGACGCCGCTAACGCGGCGTTGAAAATATCTCCCGGAAATTCTTTATCCTTATCGCCACCACTTATTTATTGGCGCGTTTGCGCTCGTTTTCGGTGAGCAATTTTTTACGCAGGCGAATGCTTTGCGGAGTCACCTCTACCAGCTCATCGTCTTCAATAAATTCCAGCGCCTGTTCCAGGGTGTGACGGATCGGCGGAGACAGGGTCAGCGCATCGTCGGTACCGGAGGCACGCACGTTGGTTAATTGCTTGGCTTTGGTTGGGTTTACTACCAGGTCGTTGGAGCGCGAGTGAATGCCCACGATCTGGCCTTCATACACTTCCACACCTGCACCGAGGAACAAACGGCCGCGGTCTTGCAGCGGGTGCAAACCGTAAGCGAGGGTTTTACCTTTCACCATGGATACCAGCACGCCGTTTTGACGCTTGGCCACTTCACCTTCTTTTACCGGGCCGTAATGGTCAAAAATACTGGTCATAATGCCGGAGCCGGAAGTCATGGTGAGGAACTGGCCACGGAAACCGATCAAGCCGCGCGACGGGCAGAGGAATTCCAATTTGATACGGCCTTTGCCATCCGGTTGCATGTTGGTTAACTCGCCTTTGCGCAAGCCGAGTTCTTCCATCACCGAACCCTGGTGGTGCTCCTCAACGTCGATGACCACTTGTTCGAAGGGCTCGTGCACCACGCCATCCACAATTTTCTGTACCACTTCCGGGCGCGATACGCCCAGCTCGTAGCCTTCGCGGCGCATATTTTCAATCAGCACCGACAAGTGCAATTCACCGCGACCGGAGACGATAAATTTATCCGGTGAGTCGCCCTGTTGAACCCGCAATGCCACGTTGGCAATCAGCTCTTGCTCCAGGCGGTCCTTGATGTTGCGGCTGGTGACGTACTTACCTTCTTTACCGGCAAAGGGCGAATCGTTTACCTGGAAGGTCATGCTGACGGTGGGTTCGTCGATGGACAAGGGCGGCAGGGCTTCAATAGCCTCAGGGCTGCACAGGGTATCGGAGATACCCAGCTTGTCGACACCGGTAATACACACGATATCGCCCGCATAGGCCTTGTCGGTTTCGATGCGCTGCAAGCCGTGGTAACCCATCACCTGCAGTACCCTGGCTTTGCGGGTATTGCCTTCGTGGTCAACCACCACGACCTGCTGGTTGGGCGACAGGCTGCCGCGCGTGATACGGCCAATACCGATAACACCGACATAGCTGCTGTAATCCAGCGCCGAGATTTGCATCTGGAAAGGGCCATCCAGATCCACGGCGGGCGGCTTGACCTTATCGACAATCATCTGGAACAGCGGAGTCATGTCTTCGGCGATGTTGTCAGGATCAAGACCGGCAACACCGTTCAGGGCCGAGGCGTACACCACCGGGAAATCCAGTTGCTCTTCACTGGCACCAAGGCGGTCAAACAAATCAAACACCTGGTCAATCACCCATTCGGGGCGCGCACCGGGGCGGTCGATCTTGTTGATGACCACAATCGGGTTCAAGCCCTGCTCAAACGCCTTGGAGGTTACAAAGCGGGTTTGGGGCATGGGGCCACCAACGGCGTCCACAATCAGCAATACCGAATCCACCATGGAGAGCACGCGCTCCACTTCACCGCCGAAGTCGGCGTGGCCGGGGGTGTCTACGATATTAATACGGTAATCATTCCACTTGATGGCGGTGTTCTTGGCGAGGATGGTAATACCGCGCTCGCGCTCCTGGTCATTGCTGTCCATGATCAGGTCGCCGGTGTCATCGCGGCGGTCGAGGGTGCCGGACTGGCGCAGCAGCTGGTCAACCATGGAGGTTTTACCGTGGTCAACGTGGGCGATAATGGCGATATTGCGCAGTTTTTCGATAGCGGATTGGTCAGTCACTGTGGAGTTTCTCTTGGATATGCGCGCCTGGAAGGCAGGGAGGTGGCGTTAAAAAGGCGCGCATTATACCCATGTCGGTGTGGCACGGATATGACTACCGGGGAAAATCTGGCGTTTTTTTAGCCATTACCTAAAAGATGAGACCTTCGATGAACGCCGGCCTATGACACCAAAACACACCGATTACCTGCCGCTGACCGAGCCAATGCTATAGTTAGGGCTTTGCCGTAACCCCAAACCGGACTGCTTATGCCCGAGGCATCTCCCATCCTGCTGCGTCGTCCCCGTGCCCTGGCATTTCTTGTTCTGCTGATCTCCCTGAGCCTCAGTGCACTGGTTATCTGGAAACTGGAGGAAAACCAGCGGCTCGCCAGCCGCGCAGACATCGCCAATATCGTACAAAACCACAGTTTCCTGATTCGCGATAGCCTGGACCAGGCCCTTGCCCTCAACTATTCACTGGCTGCCATCATTCGCCTCAATCAGGGAGATACCCATTATTTCGAGGATTTTGCCCGCGAAATCCTGCCTTATTACAGCAGTGTCTCCCATTTAACCCTGTCGCCCCAGGGTGTAATTACCAAGGTATATCCCCTGCTGGGCAACGAGGCATCGATCGGTTTTAACCAGCTTGAAGACCTGGTGCAAAACCGTGAAGCCTTGCGCGCACGGGACTCCGGTAAGCTAACCCTGGCCGGCCCGATTGAACTCGTCCAGGGTGGATTGGGTGTTGTGGGCCGGTTGCCGGTATTCCTTGAGGACCAGGGTGGCCGCCATTTCTGGGGTTTTACCAATGTCACCATTCGCATCAACCGCCTGCTGGAAACCGCCAACCTGCCACAGCTGACCTCCCAGGGCATCGCCTACAAACTCTGGCGCATCCACCCGGATACCAATGTAGAAGAGGTCATCGCCAGCATGGATGCAAACGACCTGCACGACCCGGTTCAGCGCAACCTGCCCGTTCCCAACGGTATCTGGACCCTAAGCGCCAGTCCCATCAATGGCTGGATCGCCCCCTGGCGCCTGGCGTCTGAAACCTTGATGGCACTGTGCTTCAGCCTGTTACTGGGCTACCTGGCCTACCTGCTGGTGCAATTGCAACGACGCAAGCTCAGCCTGCAAACAGCCGTCAGCGAACAAACCCGCGAACTGGTCAACGCGCGCGCGCAACTGCAAGCCACACTGGACGCTATTCCCGATTTGCTGTTCGAAGTGGGTAGCGATGGCATCATCTATCAATTCCATACCCGCCGCCCTGAATTGCTGCTGGTTCCACCCGAGGCATTTATCGGCAAAGCCTTTAGTGAATTTATGCCCGATGAGGTTAACCAGGTCATCTGGTCAGCGATGGAAGAGGCCGATGCAACCGGCTTTTCCGAAGGCAAATACTATGCCTTGGAAATGCCCGGAGGCCGGCGGGATTTTGAGTTATCCGTCGCCAGTAAAGCGGGCAAGGAAAAAGGTATCCAGCGCTATGTCATGCTCAGCCGCGACATTACCGAACGCAAGGAAAACGAAGCGCGCATTAACAACCTGGCCTTTTTTGATCCGCTCACCCAGCTACCCAATCGCCGCTTGCTGCAGGATCGCCTGGAACACGCCATTGCCACAGGCCAGCGCCAAGCGGCCCTGGGCGCGCTGCTCTATATCGACCTCGACGATTTTAAAACCCTGAATGACAACCGCGGCCACCATGTCGGCGACCTGCTGTTAATTGCGGTAGCTGATCGCTTGCGTCACAGCTTGCGCCACGAGGATACCGTCGGTCGCCTCGGTGGCGACGAATTCCTGGTTATCCTTGAAGGGCTGTCGAATGATCGCGACCAGGCTGCACAACAGGTACAGCAAATTGCCGAGAAAATCCTCCAATCCCTCAACCAGGTCTATGTGTTGGATGAGCAGGAATATTTCAACTCACCCAGCATTGGTATTTGCCTCTTTGGCGATGATGATGCCGATATTGAAGACCTGCTCAAACGCGCCGACCAGGCCATGTACCACGCCAAGGCCGCCGGCCGAAACACCCTGCGCTTTTTCGATCCGCACATGCAAGCCAGTGCCGCACAACGCTTTGCCTTGCAAAATGAAATTCGCGAAGCGCTGCTGTTCAATCAATTCAAACTGTATTACCAACCCCAGGTAGATCGCACCGGACGCATCACCGGCGCCGAGGCGCTGATTCGCTGGCTGCACCCGGAGCGGGGCATGATATCGCCCATGGACTTTATCCCGATTGCAGAGGAATCCGGGCTCATACTGCCACTCGGCAACTGGATTCTGGACGCCGCCTGCCAGCAACTAATTCACTGGAAACAAAATCCACTCACCGCCGCACTCACCCTTTCAATTAATGTCAGTGCCCGCCAATTCCAGCAACCGGATTTTGTCACCCAGGTGTTGGCTGCCGTTACCCGTACCGGAGCCAATCCACACCAACTCACATTGGAACTCACCGAAAGTATCCTGGCCACCAACCAGCAGGACATCATTACTAAAATGGATGCACTCAAAAGCCATGGTATTAAATTTTCACTGGATGATTTCGGCACGGGTTACTCATCGCTGTCCTACCTCAAGCGACTCCCCATCAACGAACTCAAAATCGACAAGTCGTTCGTCAACGACATACTCACCGACCCCAACGACGCCGCCATTGCGCGTATGGTCATCCGCCTGGCGCAAAGCATGGAACTAAACGTCATTGCCGAAGGCGTGGAAACCCAACGGCAACGGGACTGGCTGGAACAGGAAGGGTGCCTGCATTACCAGGGGTATTACTTTGGTAAACCGGTTGGGGCGGAGGAATTTTTGCGCTAGCCAATGGCGCGTCAAGTATCCTTTTTAACCAAACCATGCTACATTTCCGCCGTTTGTTCGAACGCATCCACTTTTAATACCTCTACGGCACTAAACCAATCCAACAAGGAGGGCGCATGCCACACCTTTATAAGGGAATAGCCAGTATTGTGCTGTTCTTTAATTACCTATTATTTTCCCTGTCAACGAATGCAGCCCATCTGGCAACCCAGGCCCAAGACAACCTGGTTTACTTCCTCTTTTCATCCCCTAATAAGATTGTTCGCTATGACATGGCAAACAACTCCCCGTTGGATGACATTACGCTTGGCAAGCTGCCTTCTGCCTTTACGGTGGATGGTAATACCGCCTACGTTGCTTTTAACCGCGAATTACAAAAAGTAGATTTGACCAACGGATCAAGCAGCTTTTTTCGTAACCTGAGCAGTAACATTACCGAACTCGTGATCCTGGGTAATTTTATTTATGCCGCTGATGGCAACAACACCATCTACCAACTCAACAAGCATGATGGAACCCTGATTGAAACTACTAACTATAGCCAGCTCAAAGCTGGGTTAGTCGCATCATCTGTGCAGAATGCAATTTATGCACTCCCTTCGAACACAGGAAGTAGCTATTTCTACAAAACCAACGTTGATGCAGATGGAAAGCTATTAAACTCAACCCAATACAACAGTGCCTATAACTACCAGGCCATAACCAGGTTATTTCTTAACGCATCGCAAAATAAAATCTACGACTTGAATGGAGCGACCTATTTCGCAGCGGATCTTACCAGTATCAAGGGCTTGCCTGGCAATGCAACCGCCATGACATTCATTGGCGACAATCCGGTTCAATTGCGTGATAGCGCGTTATTTTATTATGACAAGTATCACCGTCCGCTAGGCTCCACTCCTGTTACACAAAGTGCAAACCACATTCAAGCTTACGCACAAGATATCTTCCTGTTTGATATAGGCTCAAACACTGTTTCCGCTACCAAGATTAGTACAGCGAACATCGCAATTCCCGATGCAGACTATGTTATAGACCCGAGCGAACTCGCTTATAAACCGGAAATTGTTCTGCACGATAACAATGACACTGTCTTTTTAATCGACCGCGAACATTTAAGCATTTTCCGCTGGTCCATAGCCCAACAAAAATATCTACCATCCTGGCAACTGTTAGATCCGCCAACCAAAGCTTCTTGGTCCGATTCAACCAACCGCCTGTATGTTGGCAATGTACGTGGAGTTATCGCCTATTTTTCTAACGATCAGCTGAGCAACACAGGCGCATTGTTTGCCAAGACTGAAGGGAGAATCCAGGGTCTAATCGCCGTAGGCAATTATGTGATTGCAAAGGCCCCCTTGGATTATGTTGAATACCACCATGTTTTTAATGCCAGTGGCACAAAAGTACATGATCAATATTATTGGACCTGGAACGAGTCTAATTACCTGTGGAACAGCACGCTAAACCGCCTGTACACCTATGTTGCCAATTATTCAGATATAACATGGTATAGCTTTGACCCTAATACCGGCATTATGGGCAGCAGTAATTATTCATACCCCAATACGGGAACTTTTCATTCATTGTCGCTCAGCAACAATGGCAGTTTGTTACTAACGAGTGGCGGCAATTTATTAGATGCGACTACCCTGGCACAGAGTGATTCCCTATCCAATTCTATTCAAGCTGGTATTTGGATTAATAATTTACCCATTACCATCAATCAAAACGGGGATAAATTACAATTCTGGAATAGTAACTTTTCCTTAAAAGAAGAATTTAACCTCGCAGCAAGTGCAGAACATACCCTGCTCAATCTTAATGATCGTTTGATACTGATAGAGCAAACTGTAAATGGCCCTCACATTCGCGATTTTGACATCAACAATATCACTGACCGAGATGGCGACCAGCACCATGATCTCATCGATAACTGCCCTGAGCTTGCCAACCCGGATCAGGAGGACTTTGATGGCGATAGATTGGGAGATGCCTGTGATCCTGATGATGATAATGATGGCATCAGTGATGAGCAGGAAGCTGCCCTGGGTTTAAACCCGCGTGATGCCAGCGATGCCGATCAGGATCTCGATAACGATGGTTATTCCAATCGCGCTGAAAGCCTGCTTGGCTCTAATTTGAATGACAGCCTTTCAATTCCTGTACTGACCAGTCAGTTGACTGTTGATTTTAGCCAGGACCTGCCCGGATATTTTTATACTCCCTCCAATGCCTTGCCCTGGTATATCAGTTCCAGCAACACATCCATTCAGCGCGTACTGCGCTCAGGCACTCTGCGCAACACGACAGAAACCAGCGAAGTCAATTTTATCCAGCGCTTTGACAAGGGATTTTTGACTATCACTCATCGTTACAATAGCAATCTATATTCAGGGAGCCTGTCGATATCAATCGACGGAGTGCAGACAAACCATTGGCATACCAACTACGTTGATGGTATCTGGCAATCGATCTCTCTGCCCATCGACGCCGGATTCCATATTATTAACCTCAAGTTTCAAGTGAACTATAGCGACGCTTTAATCCCGGATAATTACATCGAAATTGCCAGTGTGGCTTTTGAAGCAGATCAAGATGGTGACCAGATTCCCGATACCAGGGACAACTGTCCCAATCATTATAACCCCTGGCAAAATGACTCAGATAACGACGGCATTGGCGATGAATGCGACAAGGATCCCTATAACCAGGATACCGATGGTGATGGTTATGGCGATGCGCGCGATAACTGTCCCAATACCTACAACCCTGATCAGGCTGATATCGATCACGACGGTATTGGCGATGCGTGTGACGCCATCGACAATCGTCCCATCGATACCGATGGTGACGGTGTTTGGGATTTCATAGATAACTGTAAACTTATCCCCAATGCCAACCAGCTGGATACGGATTTTGATGGCTTGGGCGATGTGTGCGACCCGGATATCGATGGCGACGGTGTGCCTAATGAACTGGAATTGCAGTACAGCTTTATGGACCCTTACGATCCCAGTGATGCGGATCGCGATGAAGACGGTGATGGGGTACCTAATGGCTTTGAAATTCGCTCGGGATTCGCACCGGATAAAGCAGATACCCACCCCAATAATGCCCTGTTGGATTATTTTCCCCTCGGTAATATGGAGTACACCTTCCAAGGCGATTACAAGGTAACAATCAAGCCGGTTTCGGGCAGTAATCGCTACACGCTTGAAACCAATGACGGCTTTTCAGCTGAAATAGAAAGGACCTCAACCGGTATCTACTATCGCGCCAACAAGATAAATAACTACAACGAGATATACCGCTACGTGTATGACAACTACCTGGTCATGCCTGCCACAATGAAACTCGGCGAAATACGCAGACTCTCAACGTCAATCAAGGCTTACCAGGGAAACAGCCTGCAAGCACTTTATGAATACACCCATGAGTTCAGCTTGCAATTGATCGAGGTAGGCACCAAGCGCTGGAAGGGTAAGGACTATCCGGCAATCACCATGAAAGTTACTCATTATTACGATGTTGGCTATGTTGATCATCAAGAAATCATTTACCTTGAAGGCATAGGCAATGTAGGGGATAACCCCGCAAACCTGCTATCACACAAGGTCAATAAAATTGATAACCCAACATCATCTGCGGGTGGCGGTGGTGGTGGCGGCGGCAATATATCCCTGCATTTGTTGGCACTGATGCTGCTATTGCTTACCCCTTGCGGCCGGCGCAAACACTGATTTATCCGACTACCAAAAAAGGGGGCTCGCCCCCTTTTTTTATTGTCCGCCTACAAACATTGTCTGCATATGTTGTTGTTTTTATCCCGCCATCAAATCCATCTGTAATAAGGTGTAATTGCCCACACCACCCATGCTATGAATGATTGACCCCTCTGACAGGTTTTCTGTGGTTACGCACCGGCAAAAGTATTAACAGCTTGCACCGATTGAGTGATTTTTCGAAGCAAATGGCACCGACCTTGCTCCAAAAATGTTCAACCAGCAGCCATGTCGTCGCCTAAATCAACATAAAAAAAGGAAATGATAATTTCTTTTAAAAAAAAGCAGACGCCAATTTTTTTTGTGCTAACCTCATCACAATTCTGAGTTATCTGTTTCCAAGCTTGCAACACCCGTTCCTGGATGGTACTGGCGTAGAGAATAACAAAACCATCGCAATTGCCCCTAGCCTGGGTCAGTTGTTCGATCAGCAGTGAACAATGCGCAGGGGTGCAGTTTGATACACGCAGCCATTCACCATCTAGCCTCCCAGTTGAATGCCTACCTAAAACGCACCAATAACCTCACGGAAGATATTGTCGTTGTGTCCAGCCTGACAGAGCCCGATGGTAGTGTGGCGGCACATGTCAATAACAAGTTGGTGATGTTTTTAACCAACATTGAAAAAGATACTGTCCCACAAGCCAAAATCTCTCGCGCCGAAGGCTTTGATGGCCGCTCATTGGTGCCCAGCAAAACACTGTACTTAAATCTGTATGTCATGCTGGCCGCTAATTTTAGTGGTGCCAATTACCCTGAAGCGCTTAAGTTTATTTCCCGCGCTACCGGTTTTTTTCAGTTGCAGCCTGTGTTTGACCGGCGCAATGCCCCGGATATGGATTCGCGCATTGAAAAACTGGTACTCAATATCGAGAACTTGAATATCCAGGATCTGAGCAATCTCTGGGGCTTGCTGGGTGGCAAATACCTGCCATCGGTGTATTACCGTGTGCGCATGATTGCGATGACACCCTCGGCTATCGTCGGCCAGGAACCGGTTTCATCGCGCCCGCAAACCGGTGTCAGCGGTCAGGATCGCTAAGATGGCCCAGTATGTTGTGCTGGTACGCGTGAATATCCAACACGATTTTTTCAGCGATGGCATTTGTCGCAACCTGGAGTTCCAGGCAACCGCCGCAACGAAAAAAATGTTGAATAGTTATCGCCTGTTGTTAAAACCCACGCGCAGCGGTTTTGACATCCTGGCCGATGCGGACTGGGGCTTTGAACCTGATGAAACCTTGCGCTTGCACATTGAAGCCTACGCCGGGGATAGCTATTTCGCGCTTTATACCGAAGAGATTCAAACACTGGATGGAATGCGTTGCTATCGGATTGAAAATATTACAGGCGATAACAGCGGCCTTGCATTGCAAGAAATCACAGCGCGAGAATACCGGTCCGGAAACGAGGGCCCCACACCAGCAGGACCTGGTGTATTAAAAAAACCGGTAATCGGTTTTGAAGTTGCCATTGAACATCAGGCACTTGGGATATTTGATGTGCAGCAGCGGGAATCCCTGCTTGCAGCGCCTGCGGTTCAATTGCAGTTACATGCGCGTGCGTTCCACTGGAAATATTATTTTTTTGGTGAACTTGCGAATCTGGATACTGAAATCCACGATTTGTATTCACCATCGCCTGTGGTATTTGATCTGTGTGATGAAGCGGTGCCCGACAGTGGCAAGGCTTTTTTATCGCAACAATCCATTGTGATGAGCGATGTACCAAAGCAACGATTTCAACTCAAGGAAAAAACCTCCCCAGGCAGGGTACTGATCAAGCGTTTACCTAACGCAGGACTCGGATGGATAGCTAAGAGCAGGAATCTCGCGGGGCAACAAATTCTTGTTGCAGAAATTTATGTCAATCAATAGCACTTAAAGGAAACGATATGGCTGGCGCGTATAAAACCCCCGGCGTCTACATTCTCGAAAAAGATGCCTTTCCCAACTCCGTCGTTGAGGTAGCCACTGCCGTACCGGCATTTGTGGGTTACACAGAATTTGCCGATAATAAAGGCAAGAGCCTGCTCAACAAACCCTGGCGCATTTCCTCCATGGCTGAATTTATCAGCTACTTTGGGGGTCCACCGCCGGCCACCTTTAAAATTGCGCGCAAGGGCGCTGCACCCACAGTCGCCGATGCGGTTGCCAGCCCTGCCGCAACCGATGATGAAAAAGCCATTGTCGACGCAATCAATGCCGCACGCAAAGCCGTAACCGGTATTGCCAGCCAGGATGAAAATCCCGATCCCTTCAGCACCAATGATGAAGATTTTTCACTCGGCAAGGACAGCAAATTCTTCCTCTCCCTGGAAGGCCAGTACTATCTCCTGTACCGCAGCATGATGCTGTTTTTCCAAAACGGTGGCGGTGCCTGTTACGTGGTTTCTGTCGGTAATTACGCGCAGGAAATCGCCGAAGGCGAATTGAGTGCGGGCGTCCAGACCCTCAAGAAAGAACAGGAACCCACCATGGTGGTGATTCCCGAAGCGGTATCCCTGTCTGAAGCGGATTGCTACAAGTTGCAGCAGGCGATGTTCAATCACTGCGGTTACGACATGAAAAACCGTTTTGCGATCCTCGATATCTACAACGGTTTCCAGGATAACCGCGATAACGAGTGTATCGATAATTTCCGCAATAAAATGGCCACCAACTTCCCGGCATTTGGTGCGGTTTATTACCCCTGGGTGAATACCTCGATTGTGTCGCTGCCGGAAGTGTCCTTCCGCAATGTTCACGCCGACAGCCTGGGTGATTTCGCCGCCCTGCTGACGCTGGAAGTGCGCGAAACTGTGCCTTCGCTGAAGAAACAGGAAAGCATAGTGGCGGAAATTGACAAGTTGGCCGATATCGCCAGCAAGAGCCCCGCTGAAAATGATGTGCTGCACAAAACCCTCAATGCCGTTTGCCCGCTGTACAGCAAAATCCTGGCAGGCATCCAGCATAAACTGAACCTGTTGCCACCCAGCGCTGCCATGGCCGGTATCTACACCATGGTCGACAATACCCGTGGCGTGTGGAAAGCACCGGCCAACGTGAGCCTGAACTCCGTGTCTTCACCCGCCGTGAATATCACCCACGAAGAGCAGGAAGACCTGAACGTTAACACCGCCGGTAAATCCATTAATGCGATTCGCACCTTTATTGGAGAAGGCACCCTGGTGTGGGGCGCGCGCACCCTCGATGGCAACAGCCTGGATTGGCGTTATATCAATGTGCGCCGCACCATGATCATGCTCGAAGAGTCAGTCAAACTGGCAACCAAGGCCTATGTGTTTGAACCTAACGTGGCCAATACCTGGGTGACGATCAAGAGCATGATCGGCAACTTCCTCACCAGCGTGTGGAAGCGCGGTGGCCTGGCCGGTGCCAGCCCGGATGATGCGTTCAGCGTACATGTGGGCCTGGGTGAAACCATGACTGCCGAAGATATTCTCGAAGGGGTCCTGCGCGTTACTGTGCTGGTTGCGCTGAGCCGTCCGGCCGAGTTTATCGAGATTACCTTCCAGCAGCAGATGCAAAAATCCTGATGCTGAACCGGTATTGATAAATTAACGCGAGGTCGTTGTACCCCTTGAACAATTGCAAGGACTTCGCTCCATTTTTAAACCATTGATTAATTAAGGTAGAGATAATCATGGCAGAAGACGGCTCCACACAATCCGCGAATATTTGGCCACTTCCCAAGTTTCACTTTGAAGTGAAATGGGATTCCAATGTGATGTCCTTCCAGGAGGTCAGCGGCCTGGATATTCAATCCGAGGAAATCAAATACCGCGCGGGTGACAGCAAGCAATTTTCCGTAGTGAAAATGCCGGGCATGATGAAGTTCGGCAATGTCACCATGAAGAAGGGCGTGTTTAAAGGCGATAACAAATTCTGGGATTGGCTGAACCAGATCAAGATGAACACCATCAAGCGTGTACCTGTCACCATCAGCCTGCTCGACGAAACCAGTGCACCCACCATGGTGTGGACACTGGCCAATGCCTGGCCCACCAAAATTACCTCGACCGATTTGAAAGCCGAGGGCAACGAAGTGGCTATTGAAAGCATTGAGATCGTCCACGAGGGCCTGACCATTGCCAATGGTTAAGCCCCAGGAGTAGTTTGCGATTATGTCGTTTAGTCTCAGCGGACTTGCAGGAGGAGATTATCCTCCTGCAGCGTTTTACTTCTCGGTCATTTTTGGCACGACCCTGGGCCTGACCGATACCTCCTTCCAGGAGGTATCGGGTATTGGGGTTGAGTTGGGAACCGAAGACGTGACCGAAGGTGGCGAAAACCGTTTTGTGCACAAACTGCCTACCGGGGTAAAGCACAACAACCTGGAATTGAAACGCGGTATAGCGCCCATGACATCACCGCTGGTTGTGTGGTGTCGCTCGGTGATGGAGCTGGATTTTATTGCCCCCATCATGCCGCAGCTGGTGAGCGTTTACCTGATGAACGAGAACGCCATTCCCATTCGCGCCTGGACCTTTGCCAATGCATTTCCGGTGAAATGGGAAGTCGAGAGTTTTAGTGCGACCAAGAACGAAGTGGCGATTGAAAAAATTGTACTGAGTTACACCTACTCCAACCGGATTATTTAGAGGCGGTGCCGTTAAGCTAACGACGCCGATCCAGCATGGCCATTGAAATCAAACAACTGCTGATCAAATCGACCCTGGTGGACGAACAGGATGAGCAACGGCAAAAGGAACTGCACACTAACCCTGAAGCGTTAAAAGATGAATTATTGGCGGAGTGTCGCCGGCTGATGGCCGAGATGCTGCGCGATAAAGGAATGCGTTAACCATGAACCTGGCCACCGGTATCAAAACCAAACTGAAAATTTCGCCCTGTACCGTCAGCGGTGACCAGGTCACTGTTTCCGGTGATACCCCCTTTGAAGCCATGATTAACCCGGCGGGTTACAGCCATAGCAGTGCCATTGTCTATACCGAAACCAAAACCTCGGGCGCCTCGGGCCAGGAAAAAAAGTACACCCGCACCGAACCGGAAAAACTCGAATTCAAACAGCTGGTACTGGACGGCACCGGCGTGGTGGATGGTGCCACCGCAACCGTGCGCGCGCAGATAGCCCTGTTGCGCAAGGTGGCCTACACCTTTAGTGGTGACCAGCACCAGGCGCCTATCGTGCAGGTTTCCTGGGGCCCGCTGTTGTTCAATGGCCGCCTCGAATCGCTCAGGGTTGAGTACACCCTGTTCAAACCCAGCGGCGAGCCACTGCGCGCCAAGCTCGATCTCAAGTTCACTTCCTTTAAAACCAACCAGGAAATCTTCCGCGCCGCCGACCTGCAATCCCCCGACCTGACCCACCTGGTAGAAGTGCGCGCAGGCGATACCCTGCCGCTGCTGTGCCAGCGAATCTACAAGGACAGTTCCTACTACCTGGCTGTGGCGCGCTTTAACGGTTTGCGCCAGTTCCGCGCTTTGCAGCCGGGGCAGGTATTGCGCTTCCCGCCGCTGGTGTAGTGCCATGGCTGATTCTCCACTGGCCAATTCCACCGGCGTCCTCAGCTGGGCCATCAGCTGCGACGGCACCCAGATCGAGGATAGCGTTAACCTCATATCGCTCGACATACAGCTGAACGTCAATCGTATCAATACCGCCATCCTGGTGCTGGAAGACGGCGATATGCCCAACGCCGATTTCCCGCTCAGCGATGCCGCCACCTTCAAGCCCGGTGCCGAAGTCAAAATCCAGTTGGGTTATGCCCAGGTACTGAGCGATGTGTTTACCGGGGTGGTGATCAAACACTCGATCAAAATCAGCAGCAACAACGCCGCGCGCCTGGTGATCGAGTGCAAGGACAAGGCGATTGCCATGACCGTGGGGCGCAAGAACGCCAACTACATCGATATGCTCGACAGCGACATCATCAGCAAGCTGATCGGCAATTACAGCGGCCTGAGTGCGGCGGATGTTACCGCCACCACCACCAGCCATAAGGAGCTGGTGCAGTTTTACACCAGCGATTGGGATTTTATGCTGGCGCGCGCCGAGGCCAATGGCCTGCTGGTGAGCCTGGATGCAGGCAAGGTGAGCGTGAAAGCGCCCGAGGCCAGCGGCAGCGCGGTGCTCACCGTGACCTATGGTGTGGATATGGTCGAATTCCACGCCGATATGGATGCGCGCCACCAATACTCCACCGTGGAAACCTACGCCTGGGACCTGGCCAGCCTGCAAGTCCAGAATAACCAATCGACGCCGGTTACCCTGCCCAGCCAGGGCGATATCACTTCCGCCACCCTGGCTGAGGTGATTGGCTTATCGGCTTTTCGCCTGCAGTCGGGCGTACCGCTCGAAAGCGATTTCCTCTCCACCTGGGCCAAGGCCCAGCAGCTTAAATCCGGGCTGGCGCGTATCCGCGGCCATGTGAGTTTCCAGGGTAGCGCCCTGGCCAAACCGGCGGCACTGCTGGAGCTTGCAGGCGTGGGCGCGCGCTTCAATGGCACGGTGTTTATCAGTGGGGTGGAGCATTCGGTCGCCGATGGCAACTGGATTACCCGGGTGGATTTCGGCATGGCACCCCAGTGGTTCAGCGAGGCCAACCAGTTGGAGTCGCCACCCGCCGCCGGGCTGACGGCCGGCATCCGGGGGCTGCATGTCGGGGTGGTGATGAAGCTGGATGCCGACCCCGAGAGCCAGTACAAGGTGCAGGTGTCCATTCCCGAGATGAGCGCCGAGACCGACGGTTTCTGGGCGCGCCTGGCACAGTTTTATGCCTCCAACAGCTTCGGCGCTTTTTTTATCCCCGAAATCGGCGATGAGGTGATCCTCGGTTTTTTCAACGACGACCCCTCCCATCCGGTGATCCTCGGCAGCCTTTACAGCAGCAAGAACAAACCGGCCTATGAGCTGACTGCCGACAACAATACCAAGGCGCTGGTGACACGCAGCAAGATGAAGCTGGAGTTCGACGACGACAAGAAGATCATCACCCTGGTCACGCCGGGCAATAACACGATCGTCATCAGCGACGATGGCAAATCCATCCTCCTGCAGGACCAGAACAGCAACAAGGTGGAGCTGAATTCCAGCGGCATCACCCTCGACACCCCCAAGGACATCACCCTCACCGCCAAGGGCAAGATAGTGCTCAACGCTACCGGCAACATCGAAGGTACCGCCCAGGCTGACGTGAAGCTCACCGGACTCAATATCACCCAGACCGCGAACGTGGGCTTTACCGCCAAGGGCAGCGCCACCGCCGAGGTCTCCGCCAGTGGCACCACCACCATCAAGGGTGCCATGGTCATGATCAACTGACAGGAATTTGCCATGCCACCCGCCGCCCGAATCACCGATATGCACGCCTGCCCCATGGTCACCGGTGTCGTGCCCCATGTGGGCGGGCCGGTCAGCGGCCCCTGTGTACCCACGGTGCTGATCGGCAAATTGCCCGCGGCGACCGTCGGCGATATGTGCGTGTGCGTGGGCCCGCCGGACAGCATCGTCAAAGGCTCAGCTACGGTGATGATCGGCGGCAAACCGGCGGCGCGCATGGGCGATACCACCGCCCACGGCGGCAATATCGTGCTGGGCCTGCCTACCGTCATGATCGGCGGCTAGGGGCAGGGCGATGAGTGACAAGAGTTTTCTCGGCACCGGCTGGAGTTTCCCGCCCCGCTTTACCAGCAAGGGACTGGTGACCGTGGGCGCCGAGGCGGACATCCACGAGAGCCTGCTGATCCTGCTGTCTACCCGGCCGGGTGAGCGGGTGATGCAACCCAACTATGGCTGCGGGCTCAAGGCCCATGTGTTCGACAGCCTCAACGAAAGCAGCTACGCCACCATCCGCGACCTGATCGAGCAGGCCGTCTTGTTTTTTGAGCCGCGCATCATCCTTGAGCGCATCGAGATCGACGACAGCGACTATATGCAGGGGCGCCTGTTGATCGATATCTACTACCGGGTGCGAGCAACCAATAACCGCTACAACCTGGTGTATCCCTTCTACATCCACGAAGGGAGCGCGCTAGCGGGTTGATATGCCGGATGTTTTGCGCCAACCGGGGGTTCGATGAGCCAGTTGCCCGAACCCGCCACCGCTTCGCTCCATGTCCGCGACGGCATGAGCCAGCAGCGCCGCTTTCTGCCGGCGCTGGCGCCCGGCTATTTCAATGTCGATGAACAGCGCTTCGAGGAGCTGCTAACCCAGTTGCACGGTTATGGCCAACTGGTGCTGCTGCCCGGCGTTGCCCTGGAAGAACCGCTCTTCGCCAACGACGAAATCCTGGTGATGGCGCAGATCCTCGCCTGCAACCCAACGCAACTGGAGCAGCAATTCCACCAGCGCCTGCAACAGTCCCTGGGCGATAACGACTGGGTTTTCAACGAGCGCCGCAATCCGGCCTCGATTGCCGGCCTGGTGGCCCTGATCGACCACTGGCACAGCCAGCTGCGCTACCCCCAGAGCGAAGCGGGAGAGCAGTTGCACGGGCTGATCGACAGCCTGTGCGAAGGCCTGGCGCGCGACCAGATCTACAGCGCCGACAGCCCCGGCCTGCACCATGCCTCCCTGGGAGTACGCCTCAACCAATTCGTCGCACAGCGCACCCGGCGCCTGGGTGCCCAGGGTATGCGCGACAGCGAAGATTGGGATAGCCGCGCCTTTTACGCCGCACTGCTCAAGGCGCTGGATATGATCCAATCCTGCGCACGCGAGCAGATGCCGCTGTCGCTGCGCAGCAAAAACCACGACCCGGCCCTGGCCCTGCGTGTGGCCTTTGTGCAGCTGTACCAGCGGCTGCAACAGCGGCTCAACCGTTTCACCATGGACCTGGTGGACTTTTACTACCGCGATATTCTGCAAGCGCGCCCGCGCCCGCCCCAGGCCGACAGTGTTTACCTGATCCTCAATAACAACCTGCAGGGACGCCAGCTGCCCCTGGCCGCCGGCACCGAGTTTGTCGCCGGGCTGGATAAGCAGAGCCAGGAGATCATCTACGCCGCCGACAGCGCGCTGGAAGTGAATGACACCCAGGTCAAACGCCTGTTCAGCCTTTACTTCCCGCGCCTGACAGTGGGTGAAAGCAACCGCATGACCCTCGCCGATGGCTGCTGGCTCAATCCTGTCAGCGCCCAGCCCGGTGCCGAGCGGGCAGTGCGCGACCAGTTTGCGCCCCAACCCCTGCTCGGGGCACCGCGCAACGGCCAGAATAATGGCGTGCCCTGGCAGGGCGGCGATGGTCGCAGCAGCGACGGCGCCAGCTCCGCGCGCCTGGGCTTTGCCCTGGCCAGCCAGGTGCTGCTGTTGAATGAAGGCAAGCGCCAGTTGAGCCTGGAACTGGTGTTTGACGCCATAGAGCGCCAGCATTGGACCAAGCTGAAAAACATCCTGCGCCTGCTGCCCAATATCAAGGACACCATTGCTGACGACAAATCCAAGTTCTTCGCCTATTTCGGCAAATTCTTTGAACTGAGCCTGACCACCGCGGAAGGCTGGTTCGTGATCGATGAATACAAACCCGCCTACCGGGCCACGGACGCCAATATACGCAACAATGCCCTGCGCCTGGATTTCGAGCTGCCCGATACCTGCCCGCCCATTACCGCCTACCAGGCCGAGGTGCATGGCGATGCACTCACAACGGCGCTGCCGGTCATCCGCGTCACCCTGCGCGAAAACTACCTGCAATACCCCTATGATGTGCTGCGCCAACTGGTGCTGCGCGAGGCGCGCATCCAGGTGCAGGTGAAGGGCTGCCACCAGTTGCTGCTGTTCAACAACATCGGCCAGTTATCGGCGCTCTCGCCTTTTACGCCCTTTGGCCCCATGCCCGATGTCGGTTCTTACCTGATTGTCGGCAACGACGAGATACGCGCCAAACAGCTCACCCATTTAAGCCTGGATATTGAATGGGCCGGATTGCCGGCGGTACAGGATGGCTTCAAGCGCTGGTACCAGGGCTATGCCCAGGGGCGCGATAACGACCAGTTTGTGGTGGGGGCCAGCGCCCTGGCCAACAGTCGCTGGCAGCCGGACCCGGCGGAAAGGCGCGGCGCCAGTATTCCGCTGTTCAGCACCCAATTGAAGAATGGCAGCCCCCAATTGCAGGTGCGCCAGCGGCTGTCACTCGATAGTGTGATTGCCTACCACCAGCCCCAGGACAGCCAGCAGCGCCAAAAGCCCCTGAGTTATTCCGCCAGCACCCGCAGCGGCCTGTTCAAGCTCACCCTGCAGGGGCCCCAGGGCGCCTTTGGCCACCGCGAATATCCGCAGTTGCTGGCCGACACCCTGACCCACAATGCCAGGGTCAAGCTGCCGCGCCTGGTGCGCCCCCTGCCCAACGCGCCCTATACCCCGGAGATCAACGCCATCCGCCTCAATTACAGCGCCCAGGCGATCATCACCCTGGCCGACGCCGGGCGCGAGACGGATACCCGGCAGCGCGACCAGTTCTTCCACCTGCATCCGCTCGGCTGGGAGCGGGTATCGCCCCTGCGCCACCCGCGCACCTACCTGCTGCCGCAGTACGAGGATGCCGGCAACCTCTATATCGGTATCAGCGCCAGTGCACCGCAAACCCTGAGCCTGCTGTTCCATTTGCGCGACAATTCACTGCCGATCCCGCCGCAGGCCTATGTCGCTAACGAGGGGGAACCTATACCTGCCCACCGCTCGCCGGCGGCGCTGCTGTCCTGGTCTTACCTGAGCGATAACCAGTGGCGCCCGCTTAACCCGCGCCACCTCAAAAGCGACAGCACCCAGGGTTTTATGACCACCGGTATCCTCAGCCTGGAGATGCCGCCGCGCATGACTGCCAACAACAGCATCATGCCCGGCGACTGCTACTGGTTGCGGCTCAGCGCCAACCGCGCCTTGCCCTATTTCAGCGAAATCTATTCGATCTACACCCAGGCGGTCAGAGCCACCTGGCAGCGCGGCGAACACCCGCCCGGCCCGGTACCGCGCCAACTGGCCGCCGAAACCATCAAGCGCACGCGCCAATCGCTGCCGGGGGTCACCGGTGTGACCCAATTGCGCCCCTCCTTTGGCGGCCTGGCGCAGGAGAGCGATGCTGAGCTGCGCCGGCGCCTGAGCGAGCGCCTGCGCCACAAGCAGCGCGCGCTCAGCCCCACGGATTACGAAATGCTGATCCTTGAGCGTTTCCCCCAGGTGCACAAGGTCAAATGCTTCGCCAATATCAACCGCCACCGCGAACCCTGGGTGCAGCCGGGGCAGGTGCTGATTATTCCCATTCCGCCACTGCGCACCGATGCCAGCGGGGAGCGGGTCTACCAACCCCATTTCGACGGCCACCTTATCCAGGCGATTTACGACTTTATCGCGCCCCTGGCCCCGGCCCAGGTCAGGATCAGCGTAGAGAACCCCTGCTACGAGGAAATCCAGGTGCGCTGTGCCCTGGCGTTTAAAAAAGGCTGCCACCCCGGCGAATTCCAGAACCGCCTCAACCGCGAGCTGTGCGATTACCTGTCGCCCTGGCAGGCGGAGCTGGGCAATAGTGTCCACTTTGGCTGGAGCCTGGGCGAGCAGGAGATCAAATCCTTTATCCACCACCGCGACTACATCGCCTATGTGACCGATTTTTCGCTGCTGCGCATCGCCAGCCGCCGCGATGGCCTGTTCCAACTGGAGGATACCGCCGCCAGTGCCGTACCGGGGCGGCAGACGCTCAAGCCGGGTTATCCCTGGACCACGGCGGTGCCGATCAACCAGCACTTTTTACAGTTACTCGACCAACCCACCGCTATCGCGCCGCAGGTCACCGGCCTGAATGAAATGGCGGTGGGCAGTACGTTCATCATTTCCGAATAGGTAAGCCTATGGAAAAGCTCGACCGCTCCGCACTCAAAAACAAGTTCAAAAAAGGCCGCCTGCCGGCCGAACAGGACTTCGCCAACCTGATCGACTCCATGGTGAATATCCTGGAGGAAGGCTTTGATCGCAGTGCCAACGACGGGCTGAGGATGTCGCAGACCGGCAACGGGCGCCTGCTCAGTTTCTACCGCAATATCGCGGTGGACAGCCCGCAGTGGTTCCTTGAGCTGGGCAGCAGCGACAACAAGCTCCACCTGGGCACCCCGGCCAGCCCGCGCGTACTCAGCCTGCACGCCAGCGACGGCGACAGCGGTGCGCGCATTGCCGTGGGTATCAACCAGGAAGACCCGCAGGCCACCCTGGATGTGGGCGGCACCCTGGCCAGCAACGGCCGGCGCGGCCAGTTTGGCGAATTGCCGGTCGCCGCCGATGGCCAGTGGCACGATATCACCAGCGCCCTGACCGGCTGCGAAGCCTTTGAAATTGTCGCCGGGGTGGGCGGTGCCGATGCCGACGGCAAATATGCCCTGTTGCACGCCTTTGCACTCAATACCTTTAACGGTAAAAACAGCATCACCCCCCACGAAGCCTGGTTTGGCAACAAGTGCAATCGCATCGACCTGCGCTGGCAATCGGTGCCGGAGCTGGGCCAGTTCCACTTTAAATTGCAAATGCGCGTGCAGTGTCCCTACGGCAAGGACATCTGGGTCAAGTACCACCTGACCCGCCTCTGGTTTGACCCGCTGATGCTGGACAGCAACCAGCCACCGCTCTAGGAGGACACCAGGATGCAAACCACACCCACTGCCCGCGCGCGCGAACCGCTGCATATCTACCTGACCCTGGCGCAGAGCAGCCTGGTATTGGAAGCGCTGGTGGAAAAGCCGTTCAAGGAGGTGTTTGAGCTGATCGGCAAGCTTAACCACCAGGCCCAGCCGTTCTACCAGCCCGATGCCGATCCCGAGTCGCCCTCGCGGTTTGTACTGGAGCCGCCCGAGTTAAGCCTGTGCGTGCGCGCCCTGGGCGATTTGCCCTACAACCGGGTGTGCAGCCTGGTGGCCCTGCTGCACCAGCAGCTACAGGCCCAGCAGGCCGGGCTTGACAGGGTGCACACCCCATGAATAACCCTGAGCGCCTGGAAGCTTCCCCGGGTACCGGTGGCGCGGCCGCTGCGCCGGTCACCGCCCATGCGATCACCCGGCGCCAGGACGACGGCGAAGGCCTGGACTTTGCCAGCCTGCGCGAAACGGGCATCGCCGCGCTACAAGACCTGGCGGGCAATATCTGGAGCGACTACAACCTCCACGATCCGGGTGTCACCATCCTCGAACAGCTGTGCTACGGCCTGACCGAACTGGTGTACCAGATGCGTATCCCGGTCGCCGACCAGCTGGCAGACGAACGCGGGCTGATCCCGGTAGAGGATTACTTCCTCTACAAGCCCCAGGACATCTTGCCCAGCCGCGCGGTCACCCCCGAGGATTACGCCAAAACCCTGCTCGACCAGATCGCCGACATAGACGCCATTACCATCAGCAGCGATAACGGGCTCTACGACATTCGCCTGAAACTGGTAGAGCCGCTGATCGGCCAGCCGCTCGCTGCCGACGACAAGGCGGGGATACTGGCCCAGGTAAAACAGCTCTACCTGGCGCAGCGCAACCTGGGTGAGGACATCAACAGTATCCAGCTGGAAGAGGGCCGCCCCTGCTACCTGCAGGGCACTATCGAAACCACGGGCAAGCGGCCCCTGGCGGCTATCTATGCCGATGTGTTTTTCCAGGCCGCGCGGCGGCTTTCTTCCCATGTGCATATCCAGCGCTATGAAACCCTGGCGGCCACAGAAAGCGACCTGACGCAGATCTTTACCGGGCCGCTGACCCGCCACGGCTATATCCACAGCGAGGGGCTGGCACCGGAACAGAACAGCCGCCCGCTGGACGAACTCAACGCGCTGATCAGCCGGATTGAGGGTGTGAAAAAGGTCTATCACCTGGAATTGGTAGACGGCGATGGCAAACCGGTACAACCGGGCCAGGACGAACACTGCTACTTCCTGCAATTCCCCGACACCCTGGAACAGCAAAAATGGCTCAAGATTGACTTTAACCCCGGTAAAACCGACGACCCGGCCGGGGTAGTGCAGGGGCGCGCCGCCTGGAGCGAACGGCTGATGGCCGATACCCGCCGCGCCCTGCAAAAACTGGAATTTGAATACCGCGCCTTCCGCAGCAACAAGGCCAATGCCAGCAATATCTACAAGCCGCCCCAGGGATTGCCGCGCCTGGCGCTGGACTACTACTCGATCCAGCACCAGTTCCCCCATGTCTATGGCATCAACAGCGCCGGGGTGCCACCCAGCGCCGGGCTGGAACGGCGCCAGCAGGCACAGCAGCTCAAGGCCTATCTCTACCCCATGGAGCAGCTGATGGCCAATTTGCTGGAACAGGTCCAGCAATTGCACCGCCTGTTCCACCGCGCCGGCGGTAGCGATGCCAGCTATTTCTGCCAGTGGCTGGACAACCTGAAAGTGCCCAACCTGGAAGCCATCTACCGCGATCCTGCGTGTATTGAAGCACAAGTGCGCCAGATACAAGCCAGCCACGACCCGGCCCTGGAGCGCAAAAGCCGCGCGCTGGATACCCTGCTGGCGCTCTATGGCGAAATCTTCTCCCAGGAAGCCCTGCTGCACTTCAATTACTACTACAACGAGCAAGCGGGCTATTGGGTCATCAGCAACAAGCTGCGCTTCCTCACCCACCTGATTGCCATCAGCAGCAGCCGCGGCGGTGGCGCCGACCTGCGCCAGTCGCCCTGGGGCGACGACCCCGGCGGCCTCTACACTCGCCTGGGCATACTCCTGGGTATCGAAAACCTGGCGCCGGAACAGCCGCTCTCCAGCTGTTTCGAGCGCTACCAGGTACAGGTGATCGAGAGCCAGCGCCTGCTGGCACAGGGGGAATTCATCGAGCTGGACGACACCGCCCCACCCCTGTACGCCGTACCCCAGCTCAGCGCACGCCAACAGGAGCGACTCAACGCCTGGCAGGTGCGCAACAGCAAACCGCTCAGCCTCACCCCCATCATGCTGCGCGAGGGCACCAACCTGGATACCTACCGGCTGAGCCAGGATGGGGAAGGGGCAGTGACCATTTACTTCTGCCCGCCCAACAAGCCGCGCGGATTGATGCTCAGGCGCTGCCAGAAACGGGAAGAGGCCGTGGACTATGTGCATCGCTTCAAGAAAATCATCACCCAGGTCAACCTCCAGGGCGAAGGTTTTTACCTGGTGGAACACCTGCTGCTGCGCCCGCGCCAGCCACAGGCGCCACTTGCCGATGATTTCTACCCAAACCGCCTGAGCCTGGTTTTCCCGCGCTGGAGCGCGCGCTTTAGCAACCCGGCCTTTCGCCAGTTTGCCGAAAAAACCATTGCCAACCAGTGCCCGGCGCACCTGTTGCCGCAGATTTACTGGGTGGACCTGGATGCGCTGCGCCACTTCGAAACGGTTTACCTCACCTGGCGCGAACAGCTACAGGCCTGGTGTACCCAGGGCGGCGATGCCACCGCGCTCGACCGCGCCGCCAATAACCTGCGCCGCTGGCTGGAACGCCAGACGCCTTCCGACGCGGTGTGGATATGAAACCCTGGGGCCGGCCACAACACAGCATCGATGAACTGGTGCTCGACCTGGGCTTCAGCAGCCGCTCATTCGCGCAGCGCGAGGAGACCGAACTGGTGCATTGGCTGAGCGATGAATTGCTGCCCGCCCTCAACCGCCTGTTCGACCATTACTCGCCTGAGCCGCAACTGCTGCGCTTCGATACCCTCAGCTTTGATTTTGGCCCGGTGCCTGCCAGCGACTATCGCGCCCATATCCAGCAGCAGTTGCTGGAGCAGTTCGCCGCCCTGATCAAGCCGCGCCTGCTGCCCTTATCACCGGCCTTTAACGACAGCAAGCCCTGGACAGACTTTACCCAAGACGCCACCGATACCCAGGATGCCACCCCGCCCAGGGCCGACCTGGCCTGGGTGCTGGACAACCAGGCTGGCAGCAGCGGCACCAACATCATTCATAACCCCAAAAACCAGGCTATCAACGGCGAAGTTGCTGCCATTGGCGGCGAAACAACGGCTACGGACAGCAACCTTCCCCCACCCCAAACATCATCCCCGGAGCGCCAACGGCGTGAAGCCGCCCTGCACTGGCTGGTTCACTACCTGGCCAGCGGCCAGTTGCCCGCACCGGGAAACCGAGGGGCACCCGCTACCGCCAGCCATCACCCCGGCACAGGTAAGCCGCCGCACCACCAGCTGCTGGAATTAGTGCTTGGCGACAGGGACAGCACCCTTGCCCTGGGGCAAGCCTTGCGCCAATTGCCCAGCCAGTCACAGCTGTTAGCGCGGCTGTTGGCGCAATTCACCCCCGCACACTGGCAGGCATTGATCCAGCAACTGGCCCCGGCGGCAGGCCCGGCGCTGGCCCTGCTCCACCAGGCCCAGCAGCTGCACCGCCAGCAACCGGCACTGGCTCCCCAATGGCAGCCACACCAGGGCTGGAGTGATGTGCTGGGTCTGGCCATACAAGCACCGGATACCCCTCAATCCCTCTGGATCGACAGGGTGATAACCCCGCTGGCAGCCCAAAGCCCCCTGGGGCTGCCTCGGCTACTGGGTGAGGGGTTACCGGACGAACAGCGACTGGATGGCCACTTACCCAGCGATTCGTTTCCCGATGAGTTGCAGCGATTGCCGAACCTGGCGCCCGCATTAGCACAGGCACTGGCCGCACGCGATACAGGTGCAGCCCAAGCGCTGCCGGAGGCGACATCGGGCACAACCCACGCCACACCTTCACCCGCCGATATCGCCCCGATATCACCACAAGAGCCAGCACAATCGGCACAATTGGCGGCAAAATCAGCAGCTACCCCCCCTGTGCAACACACCCTGGCCACAGCACTGCTGGATGCGAACCCCGCACCCTTGCAGGCCCTCTGGCAGCAGTACCGCCCGCAATCCCCAAACCTGTTACGCAGCCTGTTGCAACACTATTTACCCAGCGCCGAACTGCGCCAGCGGCTGGCGCTGACACTGCCGCTGCCACTGCTCGCCGATATGCTGCTCCTGCTGGCGCCGGCCGCCGGATCATTGGTCGCCCACTTGCCGCAATTGGTAGTGGATCAAACCGGTGCCGGACAAGCAGGGGCGCCAAGCACTGACCAACAAGACATACCGCAGGAAAGTCGCCAGCGCCAGCTCTGGGCCCTGGCCGTGGGATTGGTACTCGCGCAGGCACCTGTGGCGGGCGAAGACAGGCAACAGGGGGCATCCCCCGTACAACAACAGGCAGCGCGGGTCACACCTGCATCTCCGGGAACAGAAGGCGCGCACCCGGAGACACGCACCGCCAGCGGCACCCCAGCCACACAGGCTGTGTCACCGGACGCCTTGCCAACAGGCGCTGACGCCATGGCCGGGGTATCGGCGGGGCAAGACGCCAGTGCATCAGGCGACCGGGAACTGCCAATATCCACCCAGGCATACGCACCAGCCATGGCCCCTGTAGATGCTGTAGATCCAGAATACGGCGCTACCCCGACCCTTCCTGCAACACCAGCCACCATCCCGGCCCTGGTTCGCCAACTCAGCCAAACCCAGGCGAGCCTCCACCAACAGCCGGATGGCGCGCTTGAGCAGCGCTGGCACAGACTGCTGGAACATGCCCGTACAACCGCCCGTACCACGCCTCTGGCCACGGCCAGGGGAGATGTACCTGGCGCGGGAGCCAGGGAATCCACACCGGCCAATATCCATCGGGGCGCACAGCCAACACTCCCCAGCGACACGCCAGGGGTAACCGGGGCAGGTGCACAACCGGGCCGGGTTGTTGAAACACCTGCCTTGCGCCAGGCACCGGGCCAACCTGGGCCAGGTACCCTGGATACCGCCGCGCTCCCGGCGGAAGCCCACGCCCGGCAGACGGATACCGGCGCACCGGGCGAGTCCCTAGCAGCACAGGCGGTCGCCTCTCCCGATGCACTGAATCCACTGGCGCTGGCCCTGGTGCGCGGCGACTACACCCGGCTCGTGCAGGACTGGGCCGCGGCCTATAGCCGCCAACCGGATCGCTTGCGCCAACTGCTGCGCCACTATTTGCCATCGCCGGAATTGCGCCAGCAACTGGCCCTGGCCATGCCCCTGGTTTGGTTGGAGCAGGCGCTGGCACTGATCGAACCGACCCTGGCCAACGACCTGCTGCCCTTGATGGCCGCGCTTGCCTATTCCGCAAGCGCTGGCCCGGGCCTTGAGCCGGCGCCTGCCGCAAGCGCCCTGGACAGTGCAGTTGCCCGGCGCGCGGTATCCGCGAATAGCGACCTGGCCGATAACCCTGGCGCATCCGATGCCGGAATGCGCGACAGCGAGGTTCACACCACAGGTACAGCCCAGGCCCTGGAAGGAGAAGAGGACAGGACAGAGGCAGGGGACGCAGAAACCACGGCAGGCCAAACGGCAACTCACCCACTGCTGGCAGAGAATACACAGCGCCAGTTCTGGGCACTGGCTATCGGGCTCCTGCTGGAAGCAGCTCCCGCCACAGGACCAGGCGCAGTTGAAAACCGACGGGCAACAGCCAGCGCCGCCCCCGACATCAACCCCCTCGGGGCGGCGCAGGCAAGCACGGAATACGCCTCGCTATCATCCCTAGCCAATAGCGCAACGGCGGCAGACAAGAACCCACAGGCGCAACCGGGACAGGCGGAGATCACCGCCACGGGCAGCGAAGCCATGGTCTCCCTGCCGGAAGGTACCACCGCAGCACGCATCGCTACAGACAGCAACGACAACCCCTTGCCGCCGCCGCAACTGCTACAACAACTCAGCCAGGCCTATGCCCAGCTCTACCACCTGGAGCCAGACCTGCTCGCCAAGCGCTGGCATATCCTGTTGCAGGCCAGCCGCCCGGTATCCCCGGAGCAGGCGCCGCAGGAGCAGGTGCCTCCGGAACAAACGCTCTCCGGACAAGGGTCACCGGAGGCAGCAGGGCAATTGCCAACGCCTGCAAACCCGCCTCGCCATGGGCTGACACCCCCAGCGGCAACCGGGCGGGAGCGCTCTGGCGAAGTCCCGGCACTATCGCCAACCGACCCAGCCCAGGCACTGGCCACAACCTCGCCAGCACAGCAGGCCGCCGTCACCGGTGCGCTCAGGGAGCGCGCTGACCAACCCCTGCCGGCAGCGCCCCCATCACCTGTACTATCTGCCAGCGAATTCCCGCCGGACTCAGCCGAGGCGCCAGTAACCCCGGCCATTGCTGCAGGACTCGAATATCCTCCGACGCCAGCCCCGGACAATCCGCCGTCCGAGCCGTCATCGGCGATCAACACCACAGGGCTGGACCCACTGGCGGTAGCGCTGATCAGGGGCGACAGCACCCAGCTACAACAACTCTGGGCCAGGGCCTATCCGCAGCAAAGCCCGCAGCTGCAACAATTGCTGCGCCACTACCTGCCATCGCCGGAATTGCGCCAGCGACTGGCACTCACCATGCCCCTGCCTTGGCTGGAAGACGCCCTGCACGTACTGGCACCGGACCTGGCCGGCGTGATCATCCGCCTCCAGCAGCACATCGCGCGGCCAGACCAACTGCGGGGCGATAACCCCTTTGCGGCCCTGGGGAATAACCATCAGAAGGCGAGCACTCATCAGGAGAGCGCTCATCAAGAGAGGACTGACCGGGAGCACCTCAAACAAGGGGGCTCACAACCGGAAGGGGCAGATCAAGAACACGGGGAGCCACAATCCGGAGGGCAGGAAAAGCGCGAACAGGAAAATAGGGCGCCCATACCCGATGTTGCCGAGATACAGCGCCAACTCTGGGCCCTGGCGATAGGGTTACTGCTGGCACCATCGACACAGCGCCAGGAACCGTTCACGCCTGGCAATAGCGCACAGGACACAACTGCGGCCAGATCGGCACCCGCTGACGCGGCGCCGGATACCGGTGTATCCACCGGGCAACAGGCCGCGGACACATCAGCCCCGTCGCGCTTCACCACCAGCGGAGAACCTGGCCCTGATCACACGCCGCACCCGATGCAGGCCAACACCCATCACCAAGTACCTGCTGTGCCGGCCCCGGCAAGCACACAGAATGCCGCATCGCTGATCGCTGCCCTCAGCCATCAACTGGCCCGGCTCTATCACCTGGACGCCCAAGCCCTAGCAGCCGACTGGCAGGCGCTGGCTCACCCCGAGACAAGCACAGCCCCTGTGTCGCCACCGCCAATACCTGTATCAACACCACAAGTTGCGGATAGCGAAGCTATTAGCGGCGGGCTCTCCGGGGAAAGCCAGGGGGAAGGCGGGGATATGCAGCGCGACAATATCAGCCCGCTGGCGCTGTTTGACCTGTGCATGCGCCTGAAGGCCGGCCATGTGCGCTGGGAGACACTCCCCGACGATGCGCGCCTGCTGGAGCGATTGGTGCACAGCTATATCCAGCTTAGCCCGCTGTTCGCCGCGGAATACCGGCGCGAGTTTGGCGAGGCAGTCAACCAGCATGAGCCGCCACCGGCGCAGCAGCTGGCCTACTATCGCCAACTGCTACAGCAGCTACTGGATGAAAGCCTGATCGACCTGGAGGAACTGCAAGCCTCAGCCCGCTTGCAGGCCAGCCATCCCGCCAGGAGTACTGCCCCGGCATCTACCACCGCATTTGATAGCCCGTTGCCAACACCGGCGGATAACACCGGGGACAATCCCGCACCGGCCCAAGTGACAGGGGCGCCAGCCAAAGTGAAAGAGGGCACAACGCCCAACAACCCGCCGGGAGCAACACCTCGACAGCCCAGTCCAACCGCACCTCTGGACGCCGAAGATCAGCTAGCCAGCCATAAACCCACCGCTCCGCTATCAGCGGCAGATACATCCTCCGTGGCGTCACCCGCGACACCCGGCATGGCTACCGGCATACCGACATCACGCCGGCAACCGCTTGCAGGAACGCCATCGGCAGCAGATGTTGCCCCGATGGCAAACACGCCTTCCGGCGCGTCAACCCCAGCGGTTGCACCGGCGTCTGCTGTACCTTCATCGGCGGCATTTAGCGCAGCGGATGCCAGCGCAGCCTCCGAACCAACAGCCCCTAAGCCGGCGCCGACAATCCCCTTATCACCGCCTGCACCCGCTTTTTCGGCGTCGTCTGCCGCTACCCATGGAACCCCGAGCCCCGTGCGTCCGCCATCGCTTTCACTGACTGACCTTTTTGCCAACACCGCCATAGCCGGCGCCGCCCAAAGCCTGCAAGCCCATATCCACCAGTTGCTCAACCAGCCCGGGGATACGCTCACGCGCGAGTGGCGCCAACTGCTGGCCGCGCGCGCGCATCGCCAGTGGCTGGTGGATACCCTACCCGGCTATCTGCTGCACCGGATTGCCAGCCACCTGGGCGGCGATGCCTATACCCGGCTGGAACACTGGCTGCGCCCGGTGATGGAATCCCTGGTATTACTGGGGCTGAACAGCCAGACAGGCGCCCTCAAACAGGCCCAGTGGAACTGGGTCTTGGCACAACTGTTCAGCGACGGGCCACCCTATCGCCAGGATGCCGCCGCTGCAGAGGGGCTGGCACCCGCGCAACTCCAGGTACTGGAGCTGCTGGCCGATGCCGCCGCCCTGCCGGACCCGCGCCGGCTGCTGCGCCTGGTCAAACAGCGCCTGGCCGCCCAGGCGGATAGCGCCGCCCGCTCACCGGATTCCGGTGCCTCCACAACCGCAACTGCCGCCGACGCAGCGGACCCGGACGCCACCAACCGGGACACTGACCCGGCAAGGCGCCATCCCCGGGCCAACCCGCGCAGCCCGATCAACCCGGCGTTTTCACTCAATGACAACAGCAACACCCCGGCAGTCAGTGACGATACCCCCTGGAAAGATGCCCTGCCGCTTCACAACGTCGGCCAGGTGCTGGCGGCGCCATTTCTGCCGCGCCTGTTCTCCATGCTCAACCTCACCGCCGAAGGGCGCTTTGTGCACCCCATGGCCGCTGACCGCGCTGCGCACCTGCTGCAATTTATGGTGGATGGGCAAACCCGCGCCCCCGAGTACGAACTGACGCTCAACAAGGTGCTGTGCGGTATCAGCACCAGCCTGCCCCTGAGCGCCGGGATCGAGATTACCGAACAGGAGCGCAACACCATCGAGCAGATGCTCACCAGCATGATCCAGCACTGGAAGGTTTTGGGTTCCACCTCCATTGCCGGCCTGCGCGAAACCTTTTTGCAGCGCCAGGGCTGGCTGCTGCTGGACGAAGACTACTGGCGCCTGCAAGTGCAGGAGCGCAGTTTCGATTTACTGCTCGATCGCCTGCCCTGGAGCATCGGCATGATCAAGCACAGTTGGATGGATAAACCCTTGCGCGTTACCTGGCGCCATATTTCGTGATCGACAGCGAGACTTCGATGAACCCTGACCTCAGCCACGCCAACGCCCTCGCCCTGGAACAGGAACTCGCCTGGTTTGCGGCCGTGCTCGACCTGCGTTTTACCCATTATTTCGGCTCGCCCGACACCCAGGCCAGCACCCCGGATATACGCACACTCGCGCCGCCGGACCTGAGTGCGGATAACTCCGGCTACGCACGCATCCTGCACGAGCATCAATTCGGCTTTGATGAGCGCCTGGTGCTGATCCTCTGCTTGATTCCCCACCTGCGCCCCCAGGCGCTGGATATTTTTTTCACCCAGAGCCAGGTCACCGGGCGCACCTATACCGAATTCGGCGGCTGGCGCGGCAAGGCCCACAATGGCTTTTTACCGACTGCCGAAACTGCGGTGTTTTTATTGGCCGGACAGGATTTGCAACGCCGTTTCAGCGCGCTGCAATTGTTCGACGAGCAACACGCGCTTTTGAAAAAAGGCATCCTCAAACTGGAACACCAGGCCAGCGGCGAACCCTTCCTCAATGCGGTGATCGCCATCAATACGGAATACCTGCATCTGTGCACCCACGGCCAGGTGCAAAAACCCGATTACAGCATGGAGTTCCCCGCCAAACTCATCACCAGCAAACTCACCTGGGATGATTTGGTGTTGTCACGCGAAGTGATGGAAGAAATCGATCACCTGCACACCTGGCTTAGGCAAGGCAGGCAACTGGTCAGCCGCTGGGGCCTGGAGCGCAGTATCAAACCCGGCTATCGCAGTTTGTTTTTCGGGCCGCCAGGCACCGGTAAAACACTTACCGCCACGCTGCTTGGCGCCAGTGTAGGGGTAGATGTGTATCGCATCGACTTATCCATGGTGGTCTCCAAATACATTGGCGAAACGGAAAAAAACCTCGCCGGTGTATTCGACCAGGCGCAAAACAAAAACTGGATTTTATTTTTCGACGAAGCCGACGCGCTGTTTGGCAAGCGCACCCAAACCAGCAACTCCAACGACCGCCATGCCAACCAGGAAATCTCCTACCTGTTGCAGCGCGTGGAAGATTTTCCCGGGGTGGTGATCCTGGCGAGCAATATCAAAGCCAATATCGATGAGGCGTTTGCACGGCGCTTCCAATCGATTATTTATTTTCCGCTGCCCGACGAAGTGGAGCGCCTGCGCCTGTGGCAAAACCTGCTGGCCAATACCCAGTTGCTCGCCAGCGATGTCGACCTGCCACTGCTCGCGGAAAAATACGAACTCTCCGGCGGCTCGCTCACCAATGTCGCGCGCTATGCCGCCATACGCGCCAGCCGCCTGGGGCGTGAACAGATTAACCAGGCAGACCTGCTGCAAGGTATCAACAAAGAACTTCTCAAGGAGGGGCGCACGCTCTGATTGATGATGAAACCTATTCCACGCCTGTCCCTCCACCCCTGGCTGGCCCTGATGCTGTTGTTGTGCAGCCTGCCGGCGCTGGCGCAAATCCCGGCCGGAGCCAAGCTCAACAAAGACAAATGCCTCGGCTACGAACTGGAGTACAAACACTATCCGCGCTCGCTGGTGATGCAGGTGCAGGGCGATTTGCATCAAATCTACCAGCAGGAGGCCGACTACCAGGCCGATGCACAGCGCCAGGGCCAACCGCTCAACGACGGTTACCTCGGCCCCATCACCTGGGCGTGGATGCAACGCTTCTGCAAAAATTTTGCGCTTGCCGATGCCGATCAGGTTGCCGATGAATTACCAACCCGCCTGCAGCAAATCGCCGCATTTGCACAGGCCCACGCCGACACCAACCAACGCTTTATCAGCAGCGATTTTGCGCTCTGGGTGGTTGCCAACCCCAGCGCCTGCGAGCTGGACACGCACCTGGTACTGCGCACCGGCAGCGATGCGCAATTACTCGCCCTGGAAACCTGCTACCGCAAACCCGCCGCAGAGCCCGACATACCTGCCGAGCCGGGTGCCATACACCACGCCCATACGCGCTATGTGCTGCGCGAAGACGATTACGCGGTGATGGCCGATTCATCACTGCAGGTTGCGCTGGTCAAACCGCTGATCGGCCAATCCTATCCCGATCGCACCAGCGCCAGCGCTGCCCTGGCCGATGCGCTCAAAACCCTGCCGCCGGAGCAGGCGCAGGCACTCAGCCAAAACCTGCTGCGCCACCTGGAGTCGCGCCTGCAATACGTCTTAAGTGATGAAGTCCTCAACAGCTTGTACCAATCCGGTATTGGCGATGAACTCTTTGCCGAGCTGCAAGCCCTGCCCGACAAAACCTTTGATGACAAAGCCACACTGGACAAAGCCGTTAATGCCGCCCTTGAAAAAGCGCAGCAAGCAATCAACAGTGCCGCTGCACCGACGGCAGATGCCAATGCCGGCCAAGCACCTGCCACCACACCAACCCAGGATGCCGCCAGTTCAGCCGCCGCCTCCACAGCAGCCGCACCGCTACCGGCACCGCGCCGCCTCAACGGTGCCGCGCTGCTCTTGCAAATCCAGCTTGCCAGCCAGCGCCAATCGCTGGTACTCACCGGGCAAGCGGCGGCTATGGCCACCAACCAACCCGATGCCTTGCCGCCGGAAATTATTTTGTTGCTGCAAAGCCTGCAGGATATTGAATACCCGCAGGGTGAACTGCTGCACCTGGCGATCCAGAACAAATTAATTAAAGGCCTGCAACTCTGCCGCACCGATAAATCCAATACCCTGGATACGCGCATCACGCCCCTGACCGCCGATATTATGCAAGCGCTGGATGAGCGCTTGAAACTCCTGCTGCCCAGCACCCTGGGCATCGCCAACAGCAATAAAATTTGCAACGAAGATTTTTATACCCTGCTCAAAGGCGACTACAACCGCACACTGCGCCCGCTCATCGAACGGCTCTACAGCGAACCCATGCCCGAGTATAAGGACACCCTGATCAACTGGACGGGTGAAGGCTGTGGCTGTGTACCCAAGGAGATAGTCACGACCGCTTATGGACTCTACCCCTACTGGAATACCACCGAGGATTTACAAACGTTTGATTTCAGCACCTTTTCACGCGTTGCCTATTACGGCTTGAGCGCTAATGACGCAGGACAGCTGGTACAAATCAAAAGTAATAGCCAGGCCAATACCCTGGTGCGCGATAACAGTCACGGGCGCAAGGAATTTATTGAAAAAGCGCGCCGCTATGGCAGCCATGTGGACTGGGTCATTGAAAAAGACTGGAGTCATTTAACCGAGCAGGATTTTGAGCGGGACACAGAACATATCCAACACTTATTCGGTAATTTACACAAAGAGCTGCTCGTCTTTATCTCCCAGGAAATCATGGGGCCCGCGACCAGGTTGCGGCCACTCTATACCCTGGGCGCGGCCAACCGTCCCATCAATGGCGATGGCATCACACTCTACTTTACCCACTACCCCCGTTCTATTGTGGCGAAAAAACTGTTTGATGACTTTTTTAGCAAACTGAAAAAAGACCTGAAAAAATTCGACGACGAACGCAATCGCTGGCGCAGCATCAAGCAAAACACCTTTCTCAACCTGATGACCAGCCAAGCGGAATTTACCCGCCGCGATGGCGCCTTCAGCCATGCCAATATCAACCAGCTTTATGAAGTCAGTCATTACGATCGCGCCAATCTCTCGGTGCTTGAAATGCAGGAGGCCGCAGGCTCCCTGGTAATCCTGTTACTGGAAGATCCCTATTACACCTCGCTCGATGAAATCTATGCGATCACCACCAGCCTGAGCCGCAACCTGATCGTACCGCTGATGTTCAACAACTATAAAAATGTCAGTCCCATTTCCAAAACCAGTACCACCAACAATCCCTTTGCCGTGGATGAGCGGGTGAAAAAACTCGCCTATGTGCACGAAAGCTTTGGCGGCGGTGGCTTCTGGCCGATTACCTCGGCCACCGACCCAGCCTACAAGGTGTTCAACGAATATATCAGCCTCAATTTTGCCCCGGGCTATACAACGTCCATCTGGAATGACTGGCTCTGCGCCTATCGCTGGCTGCTCACCGGTATTACCAATCTCTGGTTGGTACTGAGCTTTGTATACCTGCTGATTACCTTCTATCTGTATCCGCAACAATGCCGGGAACTGCCCCTGTTAATGCGCTGGCTACCGCACCCGGCCACGGTACTGCTGATCCTGTTGCCACCACTCAGCCTGTGGATCTACCTGTTATTAATCGACCCGTACTTCAAATTCCTGACGCTCACCAGCCTGCTCAGCCTGGTGGTCATTGGTATGGCCATCTGGGCCGGGCTCAAGGCCGTCAAAGCCCTGCGCCAGCCCATCCCCAATCGCAACCTGTTGTATTACCAAAAAAATGCCAATGCCCTGGTGCCCACACGCAACGACGCCAGCAACGATGAGGACGATGACAATGACGCCAATCCCCCCCATCCGACGAGCTAAATAATCGCGGCCAGCGCCCGCCGACGCCGGGCGCTGGAAAGTGATTGCAATTGTTTACTTTTTGCACTTTACTCAGCCAATCCCCGAAGGAATTGCCAGGAGCCAGATCATGAGCCACACCCATCAAACCCGCAGCCAGGAAACTTCGCGCAGCCATAACACGGGTAGCAAAGTTATCTCGCCGAAATTCGCCGACCAGCGCAGCAGTACCCTCGCACAACTGAAACAACAAGCCATGATGGGCAGCACCACCGCCCAACGCGCTGACATCCCCGAGCTGGAAGAAGAAACCCCCGCACAGGGAAAATTTGTCGCCCAGCGCGCCGAAGCCGATGGACTCGAAGAGGAGCCTGAGCCGGCCCAGTTAAAACCGACTCATTCACCGCCACCGATACAGCGCGCTGAAAAACCCAACAACACCGGGCTGCCCAACCAACTCAAAGCGGGTATTGAATCGCTATCGGGCATGAGCATGGATCACGTTAAGGTTCACTACAACTCCGATAAACCGGCGCAATTAAATGCCCATGCCTATGCGCAGGGCAGTGACATCCATGTCGCACCGGGGCAGGAACAGCACTTACCCCATGAAGCCTGGCATGTGGTGCAGCAGGCGCAAGGGCGGGTAAAACCCACGATGCAAATGAAAACCGGCGTGCCGGTGAATGATGATGTGGGATTGGAACATGAAGCGGATGTGATGGGCGCGAAAGCAATGAATATAACTAGCAATTCCACTCCTGGCACAACCCAGCTTTATGTTATTCCTACAGCGTCAAATAATGTATTACAGGGTGCGTTTACTGGCGTGCCTTTGGTAGTACCGCACAATCCGGTTAATGTAGCCTATCATGGACACCAGTTTAATAATGGTGGAACCAGAGCAAATACTGGTTGCGGGACAAACAACACCATTATCACGGCAGGAGAAAAAAAGAATTCAGGAAGCTCATTACCGGGAAGCCCAAGCGGTATGCAGCATTACCAATACAGCTATAGTCGCACAGGTGGGCTGGTAAGAGATCCTGCATTAAATCAGGCATCAACACGTATCCATCTGATTAATCACCGACTGGAAAATTCCGCTAACACTCAGGCAACGGCTGGCAATATTTTATTAGGTAGCAAGCGAGCCAATAATCCAACCCACCTGCATAATGTAGAAAATTATGTCATCAAAGCATTAAGTGCATCCTCTCAAGAAAATGCTACCTATCAAGCAACGATAGCCAATGCAACAACCCTCACTGATGCAGATATAGGTGGAAATGTTACTTATTGGGATAGATCCAATACGCCAAGCACGACCGTATTACCTGCGTATCATTTAACAGACGGATGGTTAGATAAAAACGGACAAGTTACAAGAACACCTACTACTGGCAGTGCCACGAAAAAAATTAAGCATCAAAATGGAACATCATCAACCGTTCCTGTTCCTGATGGATATTTTGTACGGCCTTCCATATTTTTACCCCAACATTTATGGCTTGAATATAACGTAACTGCAAACTATGGTGCCACGCCCGCTTTTGTACAAAACAACATAAACCATGAAAGAACGCAAAATGGTGGTGGATTAAACCCAACAAACCAGGTGCTAGAAAATAACATTCAACATTTTGAAACCAGCTGGAAAGACGATGCATTCCCTTCCAGCTTCACCTCAAATGCCAGTTACTATATTGCTTCATGGATACCTGGCTCACCCTATCATCAAGTAAATGAAGCACCTGAGACGATACAGACAGATACATAGCAGACATTAAAAAAGAGAATGTATATGAGTTACATACATAAAAATGACTCTCTTCAAAAACAGGGTAGTGGTAATGAAAACCAAAAAACTCTTTCACCTGCATTTACCGATCAACGCCCATCAACATCTATACAGCTCAAACAACAATCGTTGATGAATAATGCTGTCTCTCAACGTATTGACACCATCAATCCCGAACCAGAAACCACCCTTCAATACAAGGAAAAATCCAACAACACTGGCCTGCCCAACCAACTCAAGGCGGGTATTGAATCACTGTCGGGCATGAGCATGGACCACGTTAAGGTTCACTACAACTCCGATAAACCGGCGCAATTAAATGCCCACGCCTATGCGCAGGGCAGTGACATCCACGTCGCACCGGGTCAGGAACAACACCTGCCACACGAAGCCTGGCATGTGGTACAGCAGGCGCAAGGGCGGGTAAAACCCACGATGCAAATGAAAGCAGGGGTACCGGTGAATGATGATGTGGGTTTGGAGCATGAAGCAGATGTGATGGGAGCGAAAGCGTTGACGCAGCTTTCTGAAGAAAAGCCAGTACAACATAAAACCATTCATACCACTTCCAATACATCACAGCCTGTACAGCGAGCTATTACGCGTTCAATGTGGAAAATCATTAATGAAACGGAATTCAAGGACGATGATGATATGCACAACACTGGAATGTGGTTAACATCAAAATACGGTTATGAAACCGCTAACCTTATTGTCAATGGCATTTTAGACAGAAACAACCTTTCCTCTGAGCAACATAATTTTTTACAACAAAACTCAAATGAAGACGTCAATGAGCAAGATGAAGAAGATGTCAATTGGGTTGACCATGGCGACCTGGGCGAATATGACGACCCTGAAGCCATCGACCATTACATCGATGAAAATCAGATTGCCCAACTGGCGCGCAAAGGTAACACAGTATCAGGCCCTAAATCCTATGCCACCAAGAATGTGGGATCGTTTGTAAATGTATCTTATAGAACCGATGGGCAAGGATGTATTGATTTTAGCAATCCTTTCAATTCAACCACCTGGAAAAACCCCGTCCTGGCCGGGTCAGGGGTTAACCTTTCCGCTGCCAACAAGACAATCGACAAAAAAAACAGAGCCCAGCACTTCGCTATTGGAGACCTTTTATATGCCAAGAAACAGGGCAAAAGCAAAGCGTCCTACACCACCAATCTCCGTTCAGGTAAATGGACATGGCACCACCTGCCCGCAACCTACAAAATGGTTTTGGTCGATATGACTGTCCACGCCAAGCACGGTCATAATGGTGGGGTTTATCTCTGGTAATGAATGGTATTAATTCGCTGGTCAGGCAAACAATATGAGTCATGTTCGTGTTGACAACAAAACAAACTCTGCTGAAAAAACCCGGCAGAAAAAGGATAATGGTACCGAAAACCTTATTCAGCCCTATGCTGATGATAGGGTAGAAACACAGGTTCAATTAAAACAGCAAAGCTTGATGAAACAAGCAACTGATAATAATTTGAAAAACAACACCGGCCTGCCCAACCAACTCAAAGCGGGTATTGAATCACTATCGGGCATGAGCATGGATCACGTTAAGGTTCACTACAACTCCGATAAACCGGCGCAATTAAATGCCCACGCCTATGCGCAGGGCAGTGATATCCATGTCGCACCAGGGCAGGAACAACACCTGCCCCACGAAGCCTGGCATGTGGTGCAGCAAGCCCAGGGGCGGGTAAAACCCACCCTGCAAATGAAAACCGGCGTGCCGGTGAATGATGATGTGGGGCTGGAGCACGAGGCGGATGTGATGGGGGGACGTGCATTAAGTTACCCTGCCGAAAATCCTATGCAACTGGCAAAAAATACAACCCGTGATATCAAGCAAAACTCCATCATTCAAAAAAAACCTATTGATATCAACATGAAAAAAGTTGAAGCCCAGGATAGTAGCGATAAAATCCTGCTCAATAAAGTTTATGGATTTCCCACCTTTAAACTAAATCGAGATGCAAAAGGCAAACGAGGCTATATAGGTACAGCTATTGTATGGTCTGGCGAGCCAGACGCAGAAAAAATGGCCAATAAATACGTCACAGAAACCCAACAATGGAATGAAGATGAAAGAAAAGCCAGATTAGCAGTTAACTTTTTGGTTAATAGTCGAGTTGAATTTGAACCTAATGGCGACCAAAAAGCACGTTATGACTCTGTAATGAAAGCTGCTGACACCGAATTAACCGTATTGGGTAAGGCCACCAGCCTGATCAATGGTGTAACCTGGGAATACAAATATAAAGGCGGTGGATTACCCGAAAAAAATACAACAGAAATAGGAAAAATACTGGAATCAGGAAAAATTAATAATGATACAGTGACTTGGAAGGATGGAAATAACACTATTACCGACAAAGAGGCAAAAGAAGAGTTTAAGAAAAAGCGGGCAGAGAAAGGCGTCCCCTATGGTGCATTGCGCAGTGAGGCAAGCAAAGGCACTACGGAAATAGAAGCTCACTTGAGCGGAAGCAACAAAACAGGGGAAGTTTATGTTCACTCAATAGATGCGGATGCACCTAATTTTTCATCCCTAATTCATGATGATAATGATGGGTGGCTGGATATTTTAGATGCCTATGACAAAGTCCTGGATAACGGCGGCGATCATGACTTTTTAATTGGTGGCTATAACCTCATAGCAGAACCGGAAGAATATAAAGGCCTAAACGCAAAAAGTGACTTTCAACATACAGTAAAAGCAAACTTGATAGATATTATTATACGTCAAGCTGCTTTTCAGATTGAACCCACATTAATCTATCCAACAGAGCCAAATTTCCTGGTAAAAGCGAAAACGTATACTGAAATCGAAAAATCGGTTGGCAAGAAAAACGCTTGGGGAAATAGGGCATCTGAGGGCAGGTCGCTACTTGATAACTATATAAAAATGCGCATCGATAAAAATCAAGACTCAGATATAGCCTACAACCCACTTGCATCTGTACCTACCGGAGTCAGTGCAGGAGGAGCAAGACTTAAAATAGACAGCAATAAAAAATATGACGAAAACTCACTGTATGGAAAACCCCAACACGACACCACTTCTATCAAAGGCAGCACCATCAGCATACCAGATCAATATGTCGTTCAAGCACAGTCATGGGCTGGAGCCTCTCGACTTGCAGGTGCCTATTTCGCGGCATACAACGCAAAAAATAAAGGTAAGGCGCCAAAATATTTCACTGGTGATGAATCCAACCTGACAATCAATTATTACAAAAAAAATGAAATTATAAAATTTTTTGCGCCTGTAGAAACAATGGTAATAGCACTTGCAAAAGGTGAAGACCCATCCACAGTAGAACTGAATATTGATGGACTGGCTAAATACGATACGGATAATGATGTTATTAAAATTCTTCCTATATTAGGAAGTATAAAAAAGGCTTTAATAGCGCTACATAGCAATCACGACTTCAATAGCATTATTAGTGACGATTAAAAATTATCGATTAATAGTTAAGGTTAAGGATTATTCCGGAGCGAGACAATGAATTATATTCACCATGCCGACAATCAGGAAGTTGTTCATAGCAACAATGCTGGCGATAAATCTATCTCGCCCCAATTTATCGATAACCGCGATACTACCCAAGCACAGCTCAAACAACAGGCAATATTGCATAATAAACAGCCCACCACTCAATTCATGAGCAAAAATATACCTGTTCAAAGACAACTGACTGCTCCTCCCATAACTGGAGCAGCAAATATAGCTGCTGGACCCGCAAACGCAGCCAACCGGGACACAGTGGCAATCGGCCCAACTAATGTATCAGCCTATAATGTCACCATGAATGCTGCTGCCGGAAATCGCGATGCAGCTATGGCTGCAGTTCGGACTGAATATAGAGCTATTGGCGCTGGTTTGACAGCAGCATTAATGGGCGGAATTCCCGGGCAGTTTATCTCTGGACATGCGGTCAGAAATTATTGCAATGCTAATACTCCATTTGCTGCTCATGTATATGATGTTTTGGTAGGCGCAGGAGCCGTACCTGCACATGCCATCCCCGCGCCGAGTAACGCACAAAAACGAGCGCATCTTCAGGCACAAAACCCTCGTGCCGAATTGGCACCTACTAATCTGGAGCACCTGCGTAACGATGGTGCGGTACCATTTAACGATCCACTCGAAGTCAATATACAAGCTCCTTATGGTGCAGTTGCACCACTGGAAGTTCGAGTCGATTTCACAGAGGGACAAAAAGGCTATATATCACGTATCCAAGATACAGGCGGAATTGATGCCAGCATTAGTGATCGCCCCAATTTTGCAGGAGAGTTCCCAAATCCTAATCATTCACTGATCGGCTATTACAGAGCGACAGGAGGATTGAGAACAAATAATGTGGACAGTTACAGTAATGTTCATCACACAGCTACCAATGAAAACGCGGCTACGCAAATTGGTCGATTGGGTGCCCGAAACATAAAATCTCATCTGGAAGGGGGCCTAGATGCAATCACTAAAGTGATAGCAGAGGGTGGCCGCTTTATTTGTGTTGAAGCATTAGGTACAAATATTCGTAACGATTCATTGTTCTTTGCCACAAATCCTAACGGTGGGTTTCGTACAGTAGAGTTTCGGGAGTTATGGAAAATGTGGCAAAATCGGTTTGGTGGAATTTATGGAGTGACTGATCTTGCAATATCAAATTATATAACAGGTGGTGCCATGCCTCCTGCAAATGTTATGCAGGTTGCCATTGCCCCTGCAAATACTGGCTATCACTATGATCTGACAAATAGTGCCATATGGTAAAAGGACTGTACTACCTAACGCTATCCAGGGAAATTTCTTGATAATGCATCCTCTTTTTCAAGAAGAGGAATTTATCACCTTATCCCTCACAAACTCAAACGCATCCGGCCCGATGCTGTACTCCCCACGGAAGGGGTGGTCCATGGCGGCGATAAGGAATACCAGTAATCCCAACAGAGCGGCGGTTAATACATTCAGTGAATTGTGTAAGCGCAGGTTGTCCACGATAAATAACCAACTCACCATAATATTGAGCAGCGCGCCGACAACAATGACCACATACATGGTTATCGGCATACCGTTGCCTACGCTTTGCAGGCGCTCGTCGTGTAATTCAAGCAGTTGGTTAAATTGGCGTAAGACTTCTGCATGGATAATGCCTTCGCGCATACTGGAGGGTTCGAAGTGATTCAGGGTTTCATTGAATTGCCGAAGCATATGCAGGCCTCGATCATCAATTTCTCCCTTACGCTGGATCGGCCAGATATGTTCAATAGTGATATGGGTAAATTCACTTAACTGCTGCCGCATCTGGGTGCGTACGGGTTCCGGATAACTGCCGACATCCACATAGATTGCACCCAGCGTATTGGCTTCTTTGGAAACCGTGCTTTCTATCTCGGTAAAGGTGGTATAGGTGCCCACCGAGATAAGACCGAGGGTAATACCATAAAAGACTCCCACCGCCGCCAGGTAATAGCTGACCAGGTCATTGTGGGGATGGCGACCATAGATCCGCAGTACAAAACGGCGATGCACAATTAAACCAATCACGGCAAAGCCCACAAAAAAGGTGATGGTGAGCAGACCAAACAGCCCATTTGGCAAATCGTAAACCCAATAGAAGTTCATTCTTATTTTCCTCAATAGGATGATGTAACCACTAATCCATGTGTATTTTTTATGGCAAGAAACACTCCCCATCTCCTGCCCAAATGCCTCAATGGTCCGCATGCAATCTACATGACGCCAGGTTAACGATCTGCTAGGCTTGCTTATCGGCAGTCAGGCCGGCAACGCCTTTTATTATAAAGATATCGGCCTGCTCTCCGCCTCATTGCCCGATGGACTTATCGAATAACTCAAGGGCACGATTCACTTCAAGGGCAAGTATCCATGCGATTCCTAAAACTCTGCTTCCTGCTATTTTGCGGTTTAACCCTGCTCGCCTGTGCTAACCAACGCATGACGACCAAAACCCTTCCCAAGGGTGTCGCCCTGAAAAAGGGTGTACAACTTCCCAACTCCACCCAGGTACGTTACTACATCCCCCACAATGAACAAACCAGTCGCTTCTTTTTTGCCCGCGGCGGTTTCTGGGTAGAGCCAGGCAAGGGCCTGCTTGATGGTTCGCGAGCTGTATTTAGCCATTATTTTCCGCAAGCCAAATTACTCGATGTTACAACCAATGAAGATTACGGCCTGTTGATCGACCTGCAGCCGACCTGGGACTTCGAAAGCGGCAAGGTGATTGGGAAAATGGCTTATCGGGTATTGGATGGCAAAAGTACTACACCTCTGCTGACCGGCGAAAAGCAGTTTTCCGTTACTTACGACTGGGGCGGCGGTTCTGCTTTTTACAATGCGGCCCTGCGCACTACCCAGTTGGTGTTGATCGACATACTCAACAAGCTGGAACCCAGTGCAGAAAAATACCCTGCCGTTAACAAAACCGCTGCCATTGACTTGAAAGACCTGGCCAATATGGAAAAACCGGTGAGCCTGGGGACAGGATTTTATTTCAACTCGATTGGCCAGTTGCTAACCGCTAACCATGTGTTGGACGAGTGCCTGATTATTCGGGTGCAATCAGAAGGTAAAGAGCTGGATGCAACACTCAAGGCCAGTAGTTCACTGCTGGATTTAGCCGTGCTGAATACCGGTACAGCGTCCACACAGTATTTACCCTTGCGCAAAAACCAGGAATTGATCCTGGGTGAAATGGTGAGTAGTGTTGGTTACCCCCTGCAAGGCCTGCTGGCGGAAACCCCCAATTTGACCCGCGGTAATGTTAGTGCCAAAAGTGGAATGAAAGGCTCCCTGGGTCACTTCCAGTTTTCTGCTCCCATACAACCGGGTACCAGCGGTGGACCGATTATTTCAGAGTCGGGACAAGTGCTGGGGGTTGCGGTAAGCACCCTCAACAGTAAGTACCTGATCGAGAAAGGCATACTCCCGCAAAACGTTAATTTTGGCCTGGATGCAAAATACGTTGCCCAGTTTTTGCGGAAGCACCAATTCAGCTTCAGCGAAACCGCTATCGATACCAAGAACAACATTCAAACCAGTAACGACGCTGCGCTGGCTGCCAGTGTGCGTGTTGCCTGTTACCAATAAAGGAAGCTGTCATGAACACATTAAAAGCAACTCTGGGTATTGTGTTAACACTCCTGGCAGCAGGTGTCCAGGCTGAGGCAAGGGATTTCAAACTGCCGCCGATTATGTATTACAGCACCTTGGAAAAATCCCTGTTTGAGAACCTCAAACAAAAACCGATCTTTAGCCAATTGGATGAAGAACTGTATGGCAGCCCTTTGCGACTTGCCGTAACCCACACCTTTGCACCCACAGCGGGCGGCACAGCCACCGGGCTCACCTCCGCCGTACTGGCCGGTGGTTCACTGGGATTATTGCCTATTGTCAGCAACAACGATTTGATTATCACCTACACCGTTGCCGCCCATGGAAAAACCCTTGCAACCTTTTCCTACGCGGAAAATTTTACCCAGGCAACCAATATCTATTCCAACCAGGGTTTAAACCAATTGGATAAAAAAACCATGGATTGGGTAATGACAACGGTGGATAAATTTATTGCCGATGTCAGTGCCAACACACAGGTGCGTGAACTGACCAGCGAATATGAATTTTATTTTGGTGCTATCAAATAGTCCGCTAGCGTGCCCTGCGCAAGATCACCTCCCCTGGTGATCTTGCCGTTAAAAAGTAAAAGGCCGTTGTACCGGCCTTTCACTATGACAATTACACCCTGCGTTTATGGATCAACGCATAAAGCGCGGGCAATACCAATAGCGTGAGCAGGGTTGACGACATAATACCGCCGATCACCACCGTCGCCAGTGGTCGTTGTACCTCTGCCCCTATACCCACATTAAACGCCATGGGTACAAAGCCCAGGCTGGCAACCAGAGCGGTCATCAGTACCGGGCGCAAACGGGTGAGTGCACCGTCGATAACGGCGCTCATTAAATCACCTGACTCGTGATACAGCTGGCGAATAAACGCGAGCATCACCAAGCCATTGAGTACCGCAATACCGGATAGCGCAATAAACCCGACACCCGCCGACATGGACAGGGGCATATCGCGCAGCCAAAGCGCAAGCACACCGCCGGTCAGTGCCAGCGGTACACCGGTAAAAATAATCAGTGCATCTTTTAGCGAACCGAACGCCATTACCAGCAGTGCAATGACCATCAACAAGGTGAGTGGCACTACGATGGCAAGGCGCTGGCTGGCAGATTGCAACTGTTCAAAGGTACCACCGTAATCCAGCCAATAACCGGCGGGTAACTGCACCTGGTTATTGATACGCGCTTGAACCTCGCTCACAAAACTGCCCAGGTCCCGACCGCGCACATTAGCGGTGACTACCACCAGGCGCTTGCCATTTTCGCGGCTGACCTGGTTAGGTGCCGGCGCCATTTCCAGGGCGGCCAATTCGTTGAGCGGGACAAATCCCGGAGACTGGGCAATCGGTATCGGCAAGCGCTCCAACGCACGCAAATCGGTGCGCAGTGTTTCCGGCAAGCGAATCACCAAATTCACACGGCGGTCGCCCTGGTAGAGGGTACCTGCGCTTTCCCCTGCAATAGCCGTAGCCACGAAATCCTGCAGCACATTCAGGCTAACACCGTAAGCAGCCAGCTGCTCACGCCTGGGTTTAACCGTGAGCACGGGTAAACCGGTAATTTGCTCCATGCGCGCATCGGCAGCGCCGGGTACCTGTTGTACCACCTGCAAAATCTCCGCCGCTGATCTCTGCAGCTGGTCGAGGTCGTCTCCGATCACCTTAATGCCCACATCGGCGCGCACCCCGGAAATCAATTCGTTGAAGCGCATTTGGATAGGCTGGGTGAATTCGTAATTATTGCCCGGTAGTTCGCCCAGTGTTTTTTCCATGGCTTCTACCAAATCGGCCTTGGGCAACTTGGGATCGGGCCATTCACTGCGCGGCTTAAGTGTGACGTAGGTATCGGCTACCGAGGGCGGCATAGGGTCGGTAGCCACATCGGCCGTCCCTATGCGGGTAAATACCTTATCTACCTGCGGGAATTCCTTCAGGCGTTCCTCCAGCAACCCCTGCATGGCAATGGATTGCTGCAAGCCGGTACCGGGGATACGCATGGCGTGCAGGGCGATATCGCCTTCATCCAGTTGCGGAATAAATTCCGACCCCAGGCGTGTGGCGAGCCACAGGCTGCCGACAACTGACAAGAGCGCAACACCCAACAGCGGCACCTTGTAGTGCAACGCCTTGAGCAACAGCGAGCGGTAATAGCGTTTTAACCATTGGATTGCACGGCTTTCATGTTCTGCCACCTTGCCCGTCATGAACAGCGCAATCGCTGCCGGCACGAAGGTAAGCGATAACAAAAGCGCCGAGCTGAGCGCAATGACCACCGTAATGGCCATAGGGTGAAACATTTTTCCCTCGACACCGGTGAGGGAAAAAATCGGCAGATACACCAGGGTGATGATACCCACACCAAATAAACTGGGACGGATAACTTCGCCGGTCGCGTCATAGGCAAGTTGCAAGCGCTCCTTTAAACCCAGGGCGCCATTCCTTTGCGCTTCGCCCAGGCGGCGAATGGCGTTTTCCACAATAATCACTGCACCATCCACAATCAGGCCAAAGTCCAGCGCCCCCAGGCTCATCAGGTTGGCTGACACACCCGCCTCCACCATGCCGGTGATGGTCATGAGCATGCTGATGGGAATTACCGCCGCCGTAATCAGTGCCGCGCGCAAATTACCCAGCAGTAAAAACAATACGACAATCACCAGCAGCGCACCTTCCAGCAGGTTTTTTTGTACAGTCGCAATGGTTTTATCCACCAGTTTGGTGCGATCGTATACCGCTGTGGCAGTGACGCCCTGTGGTAGGGAACGGTTAATGTCCTCCAGTTTCAGGGCCAGCGCACGCGCCACAGTACGCGAGTTTTCACCCACCAGCATCATGGCCGTGACCAATACCGTTTCACGGCCGTTTTGCGTGGCCGCTCCCGTGCGCAACTCCTTGCCGATAACCACTTCGGCAATATCGCTAATGCGCACAGGTGCGCCCTGGCGAGTTACCACCACCAGGTTTTCAATATCGCCGAGGGTTTCCAATTGGCCGGGCGTGCGCACCAGCAATTGCTGCCCATTGGTTTCGATATAGCCGGCACCCCGGTTGTTATTGCCATTTTCCAGGGCATTTTTAATAGCATCAAAACCCAATTGCCACTGCAGTAATTTCACCGGATCGGGAGTGATGTGATACTGGCGCGTGTAGCCGCCAATAGCGTTAACCTCCACCACACCTTTTACCTGCATCAACTGCGGGCGAATAACCCAGTCTTGCAGTTCACGCAGGGCAATAGCATCAAATTGCTCCGGGTCCCTGGCTTCCAGCGTGTACATAAAAATTTCACCCAGGCCGGTGGCTATGGGCCCCATCACCGGAACCAGGCCTTCCGGTAATTCGCGCTGGATCACCGAGAGCCGTTCGTTAATTAAATTGCGCGCAAAATAAATATCGGTGCCCTCTTCAAATACCACCGTTACCTGCGACAAACCATAGCGCGAGATGGAGCGGGTATAGGAGAGCCTGGGAATACCGGCCAGCGCGTTTTCTACCGGATAGGTAATACGCTGTTCGGTTTCCAGCGGTGAATAGCCAGGGGCCTGGGTATTAATTTGCACCTGTACATTGGTGATATCAGGTACCGCATCGATGGGCAGGCGCTGGTAATTCCAGAGCCCAAAACCAATCAGGGCACACACGGCGACCATGACCAGCCAGCGTCGCTGGATGGACGTTTGCAATAGGGCATTAATCATGTGGCAGCTCCTTAATGCTCGTGACCGGCACCGGATTTCTCCAGATCGGCTTTAAGGAGGTAAGCGTTTTCCACCACATACTCATCACCCGCGTGCAACCCCTCCAACACTTCACTGAACAGGCCATCGCTGCGGCCCAGTTTGACGGGGCGACTATCGTAGCGAACCTTGCCCGTAACACTATCCAGGTCGCGCACAAACACCAGGGTTTGTTCGCGCACCACTTGCAGTGCACGATTATCGAGACGCAAGGCGACCGGCGTTTCGGCGATACTCACCCAAGCTTCCACCGCCTGGTTGGGTACCCACTGACCAGCGCTGTTATCGATAGCGGCATGTACTTCCAGCGTGGGCGAATCGCCCAGGCGCGGGGTGATAAAGTCGATACGGGTTTGTTGCAGATGGCCATTCCCGTCCAGGGTGATTGTCTGGCCGGGTTTGATTTTTCCAACGTCGCCGGGAAACACCCGCAGGTGCAGTTCCAGCACGCTTTCATCCAACACCGTAAACAATACCTGGTCCCCGGCATATTCACCGGGGTTGGCATGGCGCTCTACCACCCGCCCTTTAATGGGAGATACCAGAGGGTAATCGCGCAAGCTCTCGTTGGATTCCACCCGCGCCAGGACATCACCCGCGTTGACCGGGGAACCAATAACCGGATTTACCTGGCGGATAAGACCGGGATAGCGCGCCTGGATATGGCTAATGCGCTGTGGATCCACCTCCAGGGAGCCATAGAGTTTTACGCGCTTTTGCAATACGCCTGCCTCTGCCACAGCGGTGGTCAAGGCAGACGCCTCAGCCACCTCGGGGGTGAGTTGCACCTGGGTAGGCTCCTCTTCGTGATCATGGTCATCATCATCGTCACCATGGCTGTGGCCCGCTGCCCGATCGTGGCTGCTCTTGCCATGGTTATGGGCTTCCTCACTGCCATGGTCATGATCAGCAGCAGCCCACAGCGGCTGTACTGCCGGCAGGCTAAAGGATAAAAGCAGGGAAAACAGGGGAGAATATTTCATGGGGTCACCTCGGTATAGGCGGCAGAGGCGGTTAAGCGCTCCAGTTCAATGCGGGTTTCATGGGCGCGCAGGGCGGCACTGATCAGCTCGGCGCGGGCCTCCAGCAATTCGCGCTGGGCCATGGCCAGCTCCAGGGAGCTATAGCGCCCCTGGTTAAAGGCAGCGGTGGTGTCACGGCTGGATTCCTGCAGCAGCGGCAAAATGCGCTCGCGCAGGTTTTCCACCTCGGCCAGGGCCTGTTGATGGGCCGCATAGGTTTGCTGCAGGCGGGTTTGCAGGCGGGTGCGAGCGCTGGTTTCAGCCAGCTCTGCCGCATCCTGCTCCGCCCGTGCCACCTGGATAGCGCCCGCCGCACGGCGGCCGCTGGCCAGGGGAATATTCACCCCGACTACCAGGGCGGTGTCGCTGGTGTCCTGGGACTGGCGCACACCGGCACTCCAACCCAGGGCCAACTTGCCCTCTGCCTCTGCCTTGCGCAGCTCGGCAGCGCGCAGGCGGGTGGCATCGGCAAGCAGGGCCAGATCCGGGTTTTGTGCCAGGCGCGCCTGCCAACCGGCCAGGGATTCCAGCGCGGGCAAGCGGAACAGATCGCCGCTGGCGCGGCTAAATGCCGGGTTGGGCTCAGCCCAGTAGGCACTGAGTGACAAGGCTTGTTCACGCAGCTGCTGGCGCGCTTTATCCAGGGCAATTTCCGTACGCGCTACCGCTGCGCGGGCGCGCATCAACTCGGCCTTGGGCGTACTGCCGGCCTGTACCCGCTTGTCCAGGCTTTCAGCCAGGGACTGGGCCAATTGCCAGGCCTCCTGTGCCAGGCGCGACTGCTCCTGGGCCGCCAGCAGGGCAATAAAGCGGTAATTAACCCCGGCAACAACGTCCAGTACCGCCATACGCTGCTCACTGGCCAGTTGCTGCTGGCGCGCGGTTACCGCACCCATACGCGCATCGCGCTGGCCACCCAGCTCCACAACCGAACCGAAGGAGAGGGTAAATTCCGCCGCCTTCACACCACTTTTAGCACCGGAACCGGCAAGGTTTTCCGCTTCAAATTGCACAGCGGTTTCCGGCCGCAGCCGTGCGGACTGAGCCTCACCGGCCAGGGCATCGCGACGAAAGCTATAGCCGGCCAACTGGGGGTTTTGCTGCAAACCCAGGCGCAATGCCTGTTGCAAGCTGATTTCATCCTGCGCTAAAGCGCAGGTTGCACTGGCAAGCAATACCAGGGCAAACAAAAGGGTTCTCATAACAATTCCTGCCATGATCGCGCCCAATACATGCACAACATGCAGGCGCTAATGAATCACCAGAACGGCAAATACCGTTCGCTTCAACGTGAATCAGGCAGTGAAAGGGGGAGCGCGCAATAACGGCCGGGAATGGGGGAAAACGGAGGGAAGGAGTAAAACATAGGGGCGTAACAACGGGCGATATGACGTTGCCGACAACGCCAATACAACCAGCGCCACCAATACCAGGCCCAGGTCGATTTTGCTCAGCTTGGCTACGACAGACTGCAGCAGATTGACATCGGCATCCTGGTGGAGCTCACCATCATGGTGATCCAGATGGCCACCCATCATCTCCATATGTACGGATACCGGCGGCTCCTTGCCATCAAAGCACAAATGCGCATAGGCACCGCCCCAGTTGGCCAGCAACCAAAAGCAGAGGGCAATAAACGCAATGGGATGACAGAATGAACGCATAACCATGAACGCAAGGGATGAGGCGCAAGCATAACCCCGCGCATCACCGGGGTAAATGCCTATTTGACCCACCTGGATTTAACAACGGTGCGCCTATTGAACCTGGGCAACACAAGCATCATGGGCTTTCAGCCGGAGGCTTGTGTGGTAATGCCAGGGAGATGACAGCGACTAACAACAGGAACAGGGCACTGCCCCAGAGGCACAGGGTGAGGCCACCCAGTTGGTACAGCACGCCAGACAACAAGGTGCCCACCAATCGCCCCAGCGCATTGGCCATGTAATAAAAACCCACATCCAGCGATACGCCATCACGTTTGGCATAGCTGACAATTAAATAAGAATGCAGTGATGAATTGATCGCAAACACAATACCAAAGAGAACCAACCCACCGATTAAAACAGCGCTGGCTGGCAGGGTTGACGATAAGGCCAGCGCTAAACCGACAGTGACCAGTGCCAGAATACCGGCCCATAAAAACGCCGGCCTGCTCGCCGATACCGGGCCGGCTGTTGTGCGGAACAAGAGCGGTACAATGGATTGCACCAGGCCATACCCGATAACCCAACAGGCAAGAAAGCCACCGGTTTGCCAAAAATCCCATTGCAATTGGCTGCTTAAAAATACCGGCAGTGCGACCACAAACCAAATATCGCGCGCACCGAATAAAAACAGACGCGCCATTGATAGCACATTGATCGCACGGCTCTTGGAAAAAATATCCTTGAATTTCGGTTTGTTTTTCGCTTTACCCAAATCCCCTTGCAGCAGCACCAGGCTCATCAACCACACACCGACCAATACCACCGCCATGGCGATAACAGCCTCGCTAAAGCCCACCGCTGCCAGCAGCACACCACCCACAAAAAAGCCAATCCCTTTCAACGCATTTTTGGAACCCGTCAGCAGTGCCACCCATTTAAATAACATGCCCTGTTGTTCGTCCGGCACCAATTGCTTGATCGCACTTTTGGCACTCATCTTGTTTAAATCCTTGGCGATACCCGAGAGCGCCTGGGCCGCCATCACCAGCACTACAGATAACCACTCAGCAGGGACTGCGAGCATGGCCAAGGCAACCACCTGCAGGCCCAATCCCACATTCATGGTGCGATTTAAACCGATGCGCGCGCCCAGATAGCCGCCAACCAGATTCGTTACCACACCGAATAATTCATAAAATAAAAACAGCGCTGCAATGTGCAAGGGACTGTAGCCGAGCTGGTGGAAATGCAACACCACCAGCATACGCAGCGCGCCATCGGTGAGCGTAAATGCCCAATAATTACCCGTGATAACGGTGTATTGGCGAATAGCCGAATAATGGTTCATAGTGCTCCGCCGGCGGGTGTTGGACACCGCCATATGCAACACCCGCAGCAATAGAAATAACGAACGGGCTGTCAGGAGTTGAAGTATATAAGTTCCTAATTTTTTTCATGATCTCTGAACTCCGCTTAACAACAGCGCTTGGGCCGGTCTTCCATGGCCCGCAAACGCTGGTCATTTTCCACCAGCCACTCCGGGTTGGCCTCGAGCATAATGGTTAGGGTATCGACGATCCAGGCAGGCAGATCGGGATGCAAACGGTAATACACCCACTGGCCCTGGCGGCGGTCAGCGAGCAAACCCGTTTTGCGCAGGAGTGCGAGGTGGCGGGAAACCTTGGGTTGGATTTCATCGAGGGCGCAGCTCAGCTCGCATACACACAGCTCTTGTTCGCGCGCAATCAATAAGGCCATTCGCGCACGGGTGGGATCGGCCAGGGCTTTACTCAGTTCGGCAGGGTTCATAGCAACAATACATACGAATTTTCATATATTCTAAAAATCATATGTATCTATCACCATGGCGTCAATAACTCGCTGGGATAAATACTTAACAAGATATTTTGAGTAAAATATTACTCACAATTTGCTTTTCTTATAATAAATGAGAAAAATATCGCTCAAAAAATTTAAATACAGCTATTATTGAGTAGCAAACTGCACAATAGGTAAGCGCGATGCAATTGACATTACAAGTTTGCCTGCAAGGCAATTGGCAAGATGCAGCCCAACTAACCCTTCCCGAACCGGAACGAGGCAGGAGTGGGGAGGTATTGCTCGCTTACCACCCCCAAGCCTATGCCCTGGAAAACCTTGGGCAGGACAGCTTGGCCGCATGCAGCTTGCGCCTACCAGTGGATCTTATGCAAACCTATCGCGCCAAACCCTGGTTCAGTTTTCTGGATGACATCATGCCAGCGGGTGCCAGCCGTCGTTATTGGGTTAACCAGTTGGGCATCGGGCACCTGTCCACACATCAACAGGACACACAACTTCTGGCGCATGGAACGATTGCCCCTGTTGGCAACTGGCGGGTTAAGGAGTCCCTGCCCGCCATACCTGCTACCAGTCAATTAGCCGCTATGCGCTTTACCCTGGCCGATGTAGTGGATCGACACAGTGACTTCCTTGAATATGCACAGGCCATGGGCGCTGCCAGTGGAGGCGCAACAGGGGCCGGCGGGGAGGCTCCCAAGTTATTGCTGCGCTGCTCGGCACAAGACCAGATCTGGATTGACACCTGGCAAGATGACATAGGCAATCAGGACCAGCATTACCTGGTGAAATTTCCACGTGGCAACCGTAGCAAGGATGATTGCGATATTTTGCGTGCTGAATATCACTACTATCATGAACTGCATTCACTGGGCCTAGACACCATAGCGACGAACAATATGCGCTTACTGGAAGGGGAACACTATCCTTCACTGTGGCTCCCGCGTTTCGATGTGCATTTCAATGGTCGTTACCATGAGCGCTATGGTTTGGAATCTGTTTACTCCATCCTGGGTAAATCACCTGGCAGTTATCTCAACCACTTTGAATGTTTGCATGAATTGATCCGGTTGTTGCAGCAACAGTACGCTGTGCAGGAACTGGGACAGGTATTTGATAGCGGTACATGGGTATGCGAATGGGTTAAACGCGACTTTGTTAATGTGGTTTACGGTAATTCTGATAACCACGGTCGCAACACTTCACTGCTCAAACGCCCACAGCAAATATGGCTTTCCCCCGTTTACGACTTTGCGCCTATGAAAGCTGACCCTGACGGTATTACCCGTACCACTACCTGGGGCGCTCCTTATGAAGAAGGTGGGCGCTTTGATTGGATTGCAATTGCCCACGCACTTTCCACCTGGGTAGAACCGGAAAGAGTTATCGACGAATTGCGCAAGCTGGCAGGGCATGTACGTGGTTTGCGCGAGCGGCTGGCAGTACGCGGTGTACCCGAGACACTATTGGCAAAACCCACCTTTGGTTTTGACTTTATCGATGAAAAATTAAGCCATTGGCAATTAATCTAAGCATGAAAACCAAAAGCGAATTAACTCCATGGGAGCGTGAATACTACCTGCAACAATGTGTGCAGGAATTACTGCAGGGCCAAACGTCAGAGGGAGCAATCCTCGCACGCCTGCGTAAACAAATTTTGGGAATGAGCCAAACCGACTATGCCACACTGGTAGGTTTAAGCCGTCGCACACTGTCCGATATTGAAAACGATACCGGCGATCAAAGCCTGAGCGTACTCAATGCGGCATTCAAGCCCTTTGGTTTACGTATGGGGTTATTGCCAACCCATGGTCACGTATTGGCCGGTGCCATTAAGGCGCTGCCGGAACAGGATACAACTCGCGCAGTGAATTATTTCCGCCGCTAAATCATCATTCAAAGGCATTCCGCATATGCTCAAAACCACCTTGTTATTTGTTGTCACCGCCCTGGCTGAAATCATCGGCTGTTTTTTACCCTACCTGTGGTTGCGCAAAGGCGGCTCCATCTGGCTGCTGTTACCGGCAGCGCTCAGCCTGGCGCTATTTGCCTGGTTGCTGACCCTGCATCCCACCGCCAGCGGTCGGGTGTACGCCGCTTACGGCGGTGTTTACGTCGCCGTGGCGCTGCTGTGGCTGTACTGGGTGGATGGTGTCAAGCTCAGCGCCTACGACTGGGCCGGGGCCGCCGTGGCACTGCTGGGCATGGCCATTATTGCCATGGGGTGGCAGCGCAGCTGAAAATAATCCGTTTTTACCCTATCGTTTATCCATGGTTAGACTTGTTTGAGACCCTATAACAATAATGAAAACCCCACTATTCAACATCCATGACCTGATCCTTGTGCTCACCCTGGCGGTGTGTTTGCTGCTGGTGATTTTCCAGTGGCTGCTGTCCAAGCAAAAAGCCCTGGCCTCGCTGCTGCTGGCTGGGTTTTTCCTGTGTGTGGGTGCCAATGCGCTAACCAATTTGCTGGTGTGGAACGATTACATTCAACTGGCTGATGGCACCAAGCTGGTATTGAGCCTTAGCCTGGCGGCAACGACATTGGGCAAGAGCTTGTGCTTGTATGGCTATGTGCAGTCGATTATCCATGAGCGCTTTCAATTGCGCTGGCAACACGCCCTGCACCTGCTGCACTTACCGCTCCTGGTCACCCTGATAGGCGCTGCCGGTATCGACAGTGACAGGCTGCGTTTTTTGCCCGGGGTACACAGCGAACTCTCGGTGCAGGCCACCAATTATCTCTGGCATTACCTGAAATTCCTGCCGGTGGCCTATGCCTTTGCAGCGGTCTGGTCAATTCGCCGCTACCAGCGCCAATTGCAGGATTTTTATTCCGCCCCCGGCGGACAGGGGCCGCGCTGGCTGCTGTTACTGACCCTGGGCTTTGCCCTTAACTGGGCCTGGTCACTGATTGTGCACCTGCTCGGCGCACACCTGAATATTGCGCTGGCCGATGGCTTCGGGATTATCGATAACTACCTGACCTTCCTGCTGGTGAATGCGCTCTTTATCTACAGCCTGGTCTACGCGCACCAGCTATTGCAGACCCGCGACAAAGTTGCACAGGAAAAAACCGCCGAACGCGAGGGATTCACACCTTCAGCAGAGACCATCCAGCATATCCGCAACACCATGGAACAGCAGCAGCTGTACCTGCGGCAGAACCTGAATATCGAAGAATTTGCACGCCAGGTGGGACTGAATTACCGCGAGGTGTCGAGCATTATCAACAAACAGTTCAACACCAATTTTTTTGAGTTTGTGAACACCTACCGGGTCGATAAGGCCAAGGCCCTGCTGTGCGACCCTGCCTGTGCACAGATGACTATTCTGGATATCCTGCTGGAATCAGGCTTTAACAGTAAGTCGGCGTTTAACCGCTTTTTCAAGCGCTACACCGGCATGTCCGCCGCCGAGTTTCGCAAACAGCAACAACCCGGCGCAGACGTAACGGATTAGCGGCGACGCGCCAACACCAACCCTGCCAGCAGGAATAGATACAGCCCGTGCAAGGCACCACCGCCTCCTCCGCCACTGGCGCGACTGCTGGATGCCAAACTGCTGGAGACCGCGGCACTGGATGCGGGACTGCTCGACGATAGCTCGGCTTCGCTGCTGCTCTCGCTACTACTGCTACTGGCCTCACTGGCGCTGGAGGATGCGCTGGACTGGAGCGATGAGGATGCGCTGCTGGCAGAGTCATCCTGCGGCGGCGTGCCGCTATAGCCAGTGGCGTTTTCGTGGGTGAGGGCCAGCACCAGTATCCCGTCTTTGACCAGGGCATTTTCGGGCACAAAATCCACGCGGTTGGTATCGAAGCTCCAATTGGCCTTACCCCAGCGACTGGTATCCAGGCTATCGAAATCATCGCGCCAGCCCGCTTCAAAGTGATTGGTCTCGGTGTTGTAGGGCTGGTAACTGATGTAGTCCACAAATTGGTAAACCGGCAAAATGGAATCATCCCAGGTACCCGTCCACTCCACCGATTCCGAGGCCCAGATGTTGAAGCGCAGGCTTTGGGGATTGGTCAGGCTGGTGACAGTACTGGTACCGGTAATGCGGCGCACTTCCTCGCCATCCAGATACCAGGCGACATAATCCGGTGTCCACTCCAGCACATAGGTGTGATAGGCATCGGCCAGGGAGGTGGATGCGGTGTGCTCCTCCTCGGTGTGGATGGCCGGGCGCGAGCTGCCGAGGATGATATTGGTCTGCCATTGGGTGGCGTTGTTCTTGCCGAACACCTCTATGTCAATTTCCTCCCAAAAGGTGTTGCCAATTTGTGAACCATCTTTGTAGGTGAAAAAGGTCGAGAGTACGCCACCACCACGGGCGACACGCATACGCATCTCGTAGCGACCATAAAGGTAGGCTTCGTAGGAGTAAAGCTCGGCACCCTTATAAGGCTTGGCCAGTACACTGGCTGCCAGCAGGGTACTCAGGGCTCCCGCAATCAATAGCAAACAACAACGCAACATCAGACACCTCACTAGAACTCAACAGCCAGCCTTATCAATAAAAAAGGGCGGAGCATCCTGCTCGCACCCGTGAGGAATAACACCCCAGGAGAAACAGGTACTGCTTAATAAATCCTGGTCAGTTTGAGCCAGTCGATGTTAAAGCCGCCACTATTGGCGTAGATGGCCAGATTCTGGGCACCCGCCGCAAAATAAATATCGTGGTAGATCACCCAGTAGGTACCCCAATCACCGGTATTGGGAACGCTGATGGTACCCAGGCCGACACCATTCCTGTCCAGGGTGAACTGGGCTGTGTTGATGGCAGAGGCGACCTTGTACTCGACGCGATAAGTGCCCGTCTGGGGGATATTCACATTCCAGTACTTGAACCACTCGCCCGCATCGATATAGCCCACCACACCATTGGCCACGGTGACATCGCCACCCACTTCGTTAAAGCTTTCCGCTTCGATAAACACGCTGGGTGCCGGACTGCTGCCGTTATCCACCGGTGGCGTACCGCTATAGCCGGTCTGGCCCTCGCGGGTCAGCGCCAATACCAGGGTGCCGTTCTTGACCACCACGTTATTGGGATCAAAATCCGCCCGGTTTTCGCCGAAGGTCCAATCGGCCTTGCCCCAGCGATTGGTATCGAAGCTGTTAAAGTCATCGCGCCAGCCGGTGCCAAAGCTGTTAGTGGCGGCGATCCAGGGTTTGTATTCAATGTAATTCACAAACTGGTAGACCGGCAGGATGCTGTCGTCCCAGGCGCCGACCCATTCGACGATATTGGCCGCCCAGAGGTTAAAGCGCATATCCTGGGCACTGGTCAGGCCGGTGACAAACTGGCCGCCGTTAATACGGCGATATTCCACACCATCCACAAACCAGGCGATGTAGTTGGGCGTCCACTCCAGCACATAGGTGTGGTAGCCGTCGCCCAGGGAGTAGGGCATGGTGTGGTGGCCTTCGGTTTTGGTGGTGGGGCGGTTGGTGCCGATAATCACATTGCTCTGCCACTGGGTGGCATTGTTCTTACCGAAGATTTCTATATCTATCTCCTCCCAAAAAACACCCGGCTGCTCCGACCCGTTTTTGTAGGTAAAAAAGGTCGAAAGCACACCGCTGCCCTTGGCCACCTGCATACGCATTTCGTAGCGGCCATAGTGGTAGGTTTGCTTGGAGTAGATTTCACCGCCTTTATAGGGCTTGGCACTAACACTGGCCGCCAGGGTCACGCCAAACAGGATACTGACAAACACACACGCAAAGCTCTTTATCGTAGACATACCGATTACCTTTATTGTTATTAGACGCATTATGAAGCGCTCGTTGGCGCCGGGATGTGGTACAGCGTTTAACCACAGGTTCAGGATTAACCAGTCGGGAGCGATAAGCGCACCAGTTTGCGCAAACTGGACAAACTGGTTCCTTAACAGGCGACCATAAAAAAAGGCTGCCTGGGCAGCCCTTTTTATCAGGATAATCGCTGGCCTTAGTCAGCCAGTACACCCTGGATACGATAGATACTGGTAGTGCCGCTCACCTCATTGCCCACCATCAGCAAGGGCTCACCCGTAGGGGACTTATCGGCACTGATAAAGGCCAGGCCTTCCGGCCCCAGGTCGCCAACGGCGCTGAGTACACTGCTGGGGTCAGCCGTGGTCCAGTCCTCGCGGGTGTTCAGGTAGTCCACATAGACAGGGGCATCGGGGTTGCTGATGTCGTACACCAGGACACCGCCCATACGCTCCAGACCGACAAACACATAGGTCTTGCCGTGTACCTGGCCGATGGTCAGGCCTTCCGGCTCGGGGCCCTTGTTATCGCTGCGGTTATCGAAGGTGCTGCCTTCCTCGTGGTTGCTGTTGAAGTAGGTTTTGCAATCCATAGTGCGCGCTGCCCCCAGTTTGCAGTCGTCGCTGGCGAGGAATTGTTCAAAGGCATCACCCGAATCCCAGACTTGTTCACCATCGGCATTCCAGATGGAGATGGAGCGAGCGCCAAAACTGTAGAGGGCGTCATACATCAAGCGGTCGCCGTTAGGGTCTTCTACCCCACTGGTATTGAACATTACCGGCGCACCTGATTCGTCAGTGCGATAACCCAGGGTCCAGGTAACGGTTAAACGACCCAACAGGTTATCGTCGCGGCAGGCTTTGGGATCACCCGCCACAGCGCCACAGTAGCCAAACACCTCGGGGTTGAGCAGGGCACCGGCCGCCAGTTGGCGCAATTGGGGGGGCAGATCGCCTTCGGTCAGGCGGCGATCAAAACCGCTTTTGTGTACCAGGTGCTTTACGCGGAACTCTTCGACAAAGCCCTTGCTCGCATCACCGGCCCAATAGGCATCGTCACCCTCACCCCAGGCGCGCGCATCGCCCTCATTGGCGGTAACCAGGTAGGTATTGCCATTCGCCTCATAGGCCGCGATGGAATCGGGCAGGTACAGGCCGCGCAAACCGGACCAGGTTTTAATCTCACTCTTGCCATCGGTGTCGGTCACATCCAGGCCATTGCCTTCCACACCATGGTCTTTGAAGCCCAGCGGCAGGATATCGGTCACGGTGGCGGTAGTGATATCCACCTTGGCCAGGGCATTGTTCTCCTGCAAGGTAACCCAGGCTGTCGCGCTATCGGCAGACACAGCAATATATTCCGGCTCTAGGTCTTTGGCGGCGTTGGCACCCGGACCGTAGATACGCACACCGCTGGCGCGCAGTTGCGCTTCCTGGCCATTAAAGGCCTGGAAGTTGGCCGTGGCAACACTCAGGTTTTCCTGATCGGTGACATCGACAATGCTGATGGAGCCCTCGGGATCAATGCTGTAATCATCGTTCGGCTCACCTTCGTTGGCGGTCAGTATGTACTTGCCATCCGGGGTAAAGGTCAGCATATCCGGCTGGGCACCCACACCGACATGGCCAATAGGACTCAGGTCGCTGGCTTTATAGAGGGCAACATAGCCATTATCGGTTTTGGTTGCCGCTTCAACCGCCAGGGCCACCAGGTCACCGTGTACGGCGACACTGTTCACTACCACACCCTCGCTAATATGGGTGGCATCCAGGGTGCCGGCCTTGGTGGGATTGGCAGGATCGGTCATATCCAACACATCCACCGCACCGGCCTGGGCGTTGACGATAAAACCGCGCTTGCTCACCGGGTCAAACGCCGGGATCTCGGCAGCACTGACACCAAACTCACCGCTGCTGTAGCGGCCGATGTATTCCAGCGAAATGCTGGTCCAGGCAGGTGCCTCACTCGAACTGCTGCTGGATTCGCTACTGGATTCACTGGAAATGCTGCTCGATACCGAACTGCTCGACAGGCTCAAGCTGCTCTCACTGCTGGAACTGCTCAAGCTGCTGGAAATACTCGAACTGGATAATGGGGAAGATGACACAGAAACCGTGCTGCTAAGGCTCGACACCGCACTGGACAGGCTCGACGCAGAACTGGAGGAATTGGATTTCTTATCGCTGTCGCCACCACAGGCGCTCAACAACCCGGCCATCGCCAGGGGCAAAAAGTAATAGGCAGGCTTCATCGCACGTGTTCCCTAAAAAAGTTGGAGACGCGAGTTTAGGTGCCGAAGATGACAAGTTTGTGATAGCGCCAGGCTTGCCAAAAAACGATCCCGACCCGACAATACTGTATATGCATACAGATTGGTGCCGCCCCATGGCCTGCGACGACATCCCGCTCGACAACCCGGATCCCTGGATTGCCGCCAAACCCCAAGCCACCAAAGGGCGCGGGGCGGTGAGCAACCTGGCCGGGCGCTTTGAGACACAAGTGATTGAAACGGTGGACGATGGCTGGCAGCGATTGCCCGAGGATAGCGACATCAGCCCCGAACTGCGCACTTCCGTCACCCCCGAATACGCCAAAACCATCCTCAGTCGCAACCAGTCGCCCGACCTGCCGTTTAGCGTATCGCTCAACCCTTACCGCGGCTGTGAACACGGTTGCGTCTACTGTTTTGCGCGTCCCACCCACGCCTACCTGGGGCTATCGCCGGGGCTGGACTTTGAAACCCGGCTCTACGCCAAACTCAATGCACCCGAGCTGCTGCGCCAGGCGCTGGCTGTCCACCATTACCAGGTCAGCCCCATCGCGCTCGGCATCAATACCGATGCCTACCAGCCCTGCGAGCGCGAGCTGCGCCTTACCCGTCGCTGTCTGGAAGTCCTGCACGAGTGTGAACACCCGGTGGGGGTGATTACCAAGTCGGCCCTGATTGAACGGGATATCGACCTGCTGCAGGATATGGCGCGCAACAACCTGGTCGCCGCCGCACTCACCATTACCACCCTCAACCACCAGGTAGCGCGCACCCTGGAACCGCGCGCCGCCTCGCCGACCCGCCGCCTGCAGGCGATGGAAAAACTTGCCAGGGCCGGTATTCCGGTGCTGGTGAGCGTGGCGCCGGTGATTCCCTTTATCACCGAACAGGAGCTTGAAAACGTCTTGCAGGCCGCCGCCAGTGCCGGCGCCACTGCCGCAGGCTATACCGTCCTGCGCCTGCCCTGGGAGGTAAACCCACTGTTCCAGGAATGGCTGCAAACCCATTTTCCTGAGCGCGCCCAGCGGGTGATGAACCGCATCCGCGACATGCGCGGCGGCAAGGATTACCAGGCCAGCTTCGGCAGCCGTATGCGCGGCGAAGGACTCTGGGCCGACCTTATCCGCCAGCGCTTCGCCAAGGCGCTCAAGCGCTACGGGCTCGACAAAAGCGGCAACCGTGCCGGTGAATTGGACTGCCACCGGTTCCGCAAACCGCGCCACATCCCCACCCAGGTTGAAAAGCCGCGTCCCAGCGACAAGGGACAACTGGATTTTTTTGGTTGAATCAATCACTATGATTATTTATTAATCACAGTGATTAGGAATTTATATGGCTACTGCTGATACTAAAGTGATAACCGCCCATATCCCGCTACCCATGGCCGAGAAAATTGATGTGCTGGCGGCGCGCCTTGAACGCTCGCGCGGGTGGATCATCAAACAGGCACTAGCGACCTGGATTGACCAGGAAGAGGAGCGCAACCGCCTGACCCGTGAAGCGCTCGATGATGTTGACCAGGGGCGGGTCATTGATCACTTATCTGTCACTGCCTGGGCGGAAAGCTTAAGTACGGATAAGCCGCTACCGATACCTGAATAATGCCGGTCACTGAATAATGAAAATTGAATGGACAACCAAGGCGCTGATGGATTTGGCGCGGCTTTATGATTTCCTCGCCCCGGTCAATCAAGCAGTGGCGGCACGCCTGGTTCAACAGCTCACCCAGGCACCAAACAAGCTGCTTGCCAATCCGCGGATTGGTGAAAAGCTGGATGAGTTTCTACCGCGCGAAGTCCGCCGCCTGTTAATTGGCACCTATGAAATACGTTACGAAATAGGCAATAACACTATTTACCTGCTGCGCATTTGGCATACACGGGAAGCGCGATAAGCGCCTTCTCTACTTGCGGGCTATGACAGCAGGTGCCGCCGTTGATTGCTGGCTGGCACAAGCTTTGAATAATCGCCCGGGCGTTACAGGAGGCTGGAGATCAACTTGCCCAGAGTTGCCATCACCCCCTCCATCGCATCACTCCAGGGATAGCCATAGTTAAGGCGAATGCAGTGGCGGTAGCGGCGTGTGGCTGAAAAGATCGGCCCCGGCGCAATACTGATGCCCTGTGCCAAGGCCATGGAAAACAACTGCAAGCTATCTACCTGCTCCGGTAGTTCCACCCACAAAAAATAACCGCCATGGGGGCGGGTCACGCGGGTGTTGGCGGGAAAATAGCGGGCGATGGCCGCGAGCATGATTTGTTGCTGGTACTCCAACGTCTCGCGCAATTTGCGCAGGTGGCGATCATAGCCGCCCTGCTGCAAATAATCGGCGAGGGCACACTGCGCAGGCACCGAGGGCGAAATCGTGGTCATTAGTTTCAGCCGGTGGATCTGCTCAGCATAGCGACCCGCCGATACCCAGCCAATGCGATACCCCGGTGCCAGTTGTTTGGAAAAAGAGCTGCAGTGCATGACCAGCCCGGCGCGGTCAAAGTGCTTAACCGGTTTCGGCGGCGTCTTGCCGAAATACAGCTCGGCATAGACATCGTCTTCAATCAGCGGCACTTGGTAGCGGTAGAGCAACTCGTACAACTGCTGTTTTTTTTCATCGCTTATGGATGCACCGAGCGGATTGTGAAAACTGCTCATCAACCAGCAGGCTTTGATCGGCAAGCGCTGCAAACTGTCTTCCAGTGCCTGCACATGAATGCCATCGCGCGGGTGCACGGGAATTTCCACCGCCGTTAATTGCAAGCGCTCCAGAATTTGCAGCGCGGCGTAAAAGGTGGGGGTTTCGATGGCAACCAGGTCGCCCGGTTTGGTGACCACCTGCATACACAGGTTCAAGGCTTCAAGGGCGCCATTGGTAATCACCAATTCATCCGGCGAGTGCATAACGCCATTCACCCGATAGCGCAGTGCAATCTGGCGGCGCAATTGTGCATTGCCCGTGGTAATGTCGGCCAGGATGGTTTTGGCCGGTAATTGTTGCAGGCTTTTGCCCATGGAGCGCGCCAGGCGCGCCAGTGGAAATAAATCGGGACTGGGAAAGGCAGAGCCGAGCGGCACCGTATCGGGATCTTTAATGGAGCCCAGCACCGAAAACACCAGCTCGCTCACATCCACCGGCGTGCTCTCGGCGGTGCGCGCACTCATACCCGGTTCGGCGAGGGCGCGGTTTGCCTGGGCGCAGACAAAATAACCCGAGCGCGGCCGCGCCTGGATCAGGCCGCGGCTCTCCAGCAAATAATACGCCTGGAATACAGTGGACGGACTCAACTGGTAGGTACGGCTGGCGGTGCGCACCGAGGGGACTTTTTCATTGGGGGCAAGCACACCGCTACGAATTAATTCGGCGATTTCAGCGGCAAATTGTTCGTAGCGCTTCATGTAATGCCAAACCCTTAGTTGGCCGGATAGAGGAAATGGGCAGCCTCGCGCGTCGTGCGCTGCGGATCATTACTATCCACCAGGACAAAATCAAAACTCAACATGGCCGCAGCGCGCGGCGCTAATACGGGCATCACCACCTGCACCGGGAATTCATCACTGTCGCCCGCACTGAGCACTATATCCCGATGCTTCACCAGGCGCAGCCTGTCCCGGCTATCCAGCTGCAAGTGATAGCGCACGGGCAGCTGGGTTTTGTTGGTAATTTTCAGGCGATAGACATTCATCACTTCACCTTCGCTGGTATAGCGATAAAGCACGCTGCGATCCTTGACCACGCTCATATCCACCAGGTGGCGATTGTTGAGCGCCCACAGCAGACCGCCCACTAACACCAGCAACAGCGCCAGGTAACCCAGCAGGCGCGGGCGCCGCCAGCGCGTTTGTTCACCGGCAAACATCGCCTCGGACATATAACCAACCAACCCGCGTGCATAGCCCATTTTGTCCATCACTTCATCGCAGGCATCGACACAGGCAGCGCAGCCGATGCAATCCATTTGCAGGCCGTCGCGAATATCGATACCGGTCGGGCACACCTGCACACACAGATAACAATCGACACAGTCGCCCAGCCCCAGGGCTTGGGGGTCATCGCCTTTCTTGCGCGAACCGCGCGTATCACCGCGCGCCGCATTATAGGCAACCACCAGGGTATCGCGATCAAACATCACACTTTGGAAACGCGCATAGGGACACATGTGCAGGCACACTTTTTCGCGCACCAGGCCCGCATTCAGGTAGGTCAGTGCGGCGATGATCCCCACCCAGGCAGCGCTGGTTGAAAACCATTGCAGGCTGAGCAGCGCCTGTACCAGTTCGCGCACCGGCACAAAGTAGCCGACAAAGGCGATACCGGTGGCAATGCTCATCAACAGCCAGAGGGCGTGCTTACTGGTACGTTTCAACCCCTTGGCAAGATCCATGGGCGAGGCCTGCAATTTGATGCGCTGGTTGCGGTCGCCCTCAATCAGGCTTTCCACCCACATAAACGCCCAGGTCCAGGTACTTTGCGGACAGGCGTAACCGCACCAGACACGCCCCAGCAGGATGGTGACGGCAAACAGCAGGAGTGCGGCAATCACCATCACAAAGGACAAGAGGATAAAGTCCTGTGGCCAGAAGGTTGTGCCAAACACATGGAACTGGCGCGTTTCCAAATCCCAGAGCACCGCCTGGTGGCCGTTCCACTGAACCCAGGAGGTGCTAAAAAATAACAGTGCCAGGCAGCCGGCCAGCAGTATACGCAGGTTGCGAAAGCGACCGGTAAACTGGCGGGTAAAGATCTTGCCGCCGCCGACGGAGCTTTTTACCGGCAGTTGCCTGGCAGGAATCAGGGCAGGGGCGTGTGAATCGCGCATGGTTGAACCTCATCCACAAGGACAGCACTTGTTGATGAGGTCACTATGCACGCGAATCTGTACTGAAAACAGATTCAGTTAAATGAAAAAAAACCGTATCAGATTTGCACAACCCTGGGCGCAACAGCGGCCATTCACCACCGCCAGCACCAAGCGGATAGTGATCGCGCCCGGGCCATCGTCAGAGTGGCACTTCAGACTACAACGCCGGTAATTAACAACCTATTTTGGGGCGCAAAACCCGTTTTTTTATACCGGAAACCTACCGAACAGCACAGGGTTGGCTAGAGTTAAAGGCACTGTGCGCCGTTTATCACAGCGCTGTTGTGAATAGCAGTACGGCACACCCTGCCACACAGGTCTGTATCCAGGAGGGACATCCATGTTCGGCATAGGTACTCATACCAGCGAGCAACAGGCACTCGAGCAAACCATCATCGCCGTTGTCACTATTGACACTCATAACCAGATCACTTTTTTCAACCGCGCCGCCGAGCGACTATGGGGTTATACGCGCGACGAAGTGCTGGGTAAAAATGTCGCCATGTTGATTCCCACCGAACTGCGTGCCGCCCACGACGGCTATGTCAACCACCACCGCCAGACCAGCCAGGACAAGATTGTCGGCAGCTCGCGCGATGTGCAATTGCAGCGCAAGGACGGCAGCAAAGTCTGGGTCAAGCTGGCGCTATCGCAGGTCATGGTTGGCAACAAGAAACACTACACCGCATTCATCAGCGACCTGAGTGTTGAAATCGAAAGCAAACAGATGATCGAGCAAACCCTCGAACAGGCGCTGGATGCCGTGGTGTGTATCGATGAGCACAATCGGGTGACATTTTATAATCGCGCCGCCGAAAAACTCTGGGGCTACAGCCGCGCCCAGGTCATGGGCCAGAACGTTAAGATGCTGGTACCCAAAGCCATCCAGGCGCAGCACGACGATTACATCAATACCAACCGCGTTACCGGCAAGGACAAAATCGTCGGCACCAGTCGCGAGATTAAGATTGAGCGCGCCGATGGTCGCATTGTCTGGGGCCAGCTCTCGCTCTCCAAAGTGCGCCTGAGTGACAAAACCCTCTACACCGCCTTCGTCAAGGATGTGACCGAGGAAGTCATCCGGCGCGAAGAGCGGGAAATGCTTTCACTGGTCGCCAACGAAACCAACAACGCCGTCATCATCACCGGGCCGGACGGATTGATCCGCTACGTCAACAACGGCTTCGAACGCCTGACCGGCTATCTGCTCCACGACATACGGGACAAGAAGCCGGGCAGTTTCCTGCAGGGACCGGAAACCGATCCGGGCACCGTTGAGCGTATGCGCCAACACATCAAACGCCAGGAGCCTTTTTTTGACGAAGTATTGAATTACACCAAAACCGGCGAGCCCTATTGGGTCTCCCTGTCGATCAACCCGGTATTCGACGACAGCGGTCAGCTCAAGAGTTTTATCTCGGTGCAGGCCAATATCACCGAGGTCAAACAACTCGCGCTCGACTTCACCAAAAAACTCGACGCTATCGGCGGCGCCCTGGTGCTGCTGGGCATCAACCCGCGCGGCCAGGTGCAATACGCCAATGCCCTGCTCGAACAAAAACTCAGCGGCATCTGCACCACCCAGGAATTCAGCAGCGATATTTTCCAAAGCCTGAGCGGCAAGGAACAGGAGCAACTGGCCAAGCAGGGCAATATCGCCAAGCTGGCCAGCATCGAGCGCAACGGCAAACCGCTCACCCTGGATGCGCGCCTCTGCTCACTGCGCAACGTCAAGGGTGAGATTACCCAATATGTACTCTTCGGGATCGACATTACCGAGCGGCGCATCGCGGTCAGCCAAACCCAGGCCGCCATGCAGCAGGTGCTCACCGCCAGCAACACCATCATCCAGATCATCGGCACCATCAACGGCATTTCCGAGCAGACCAACCTGCTCGCACTCAATGCGGCCATTGAGGCAGCACGTGCCGGAGAGCTGGGGCGGGGCTTTGCGGTGGTAGCGGACGAAGTGCGCACCCTCGCCTCCAACTCCAAAACCGCCAGCAGCGAGATCGACAAACTGGTCAAGGAAACCCTGGCCAAGATCAGCCAACTGGCGCAACTGCTGGAGAAAATTGAAAACTAGCGGGCTCCCGTTAAGCGCCCGCACACTGGCCGCCGCCGGCCGAGGCCGGCAGGCCAAACACCTGATCGAACACCCAGTTAAACACAAAGGTGTACACCAGGAAAAACACCAGCAGGCCCAGATCCATCAGCAGCGCCTGCCAAAAACTCACGCCGTACCACCAGGCCACCAGCGGTATTAAAAAGACCAGCAAACCGCCCTCAAACCCCAGGGCATGGAGCAACCTCACCCCCAGGCTGCGCCCCCGCTGCGAACGGCTGGCCTCCCAGCGCTCAAACAGGCTGTTAAACACCAGGTTCCACACAATCGCCAACGCCGAGGCCGCCACCGCCAGGCCCAGGGAATCCCAGGCACCTGTGCGGCTCATCAGCGCCAGCAGCACGGCAGACAAGAGTATTGCTATCAACTCGTACAGCCCCACATAGACCACACGGCGCCTTAGGCCTTGCATCGTTCGTTGTCCCTGCACGCGTTCACCCCTGCGCATAACTACCTCATTGGAATTGACCAGAATGCAGGCAGTTTCTACAGTTTTAATTGATAGAAAAAGTTAGCTATTATCATGAAAATTGATAGGTTGAGGAAAAACAGGCAGAGACGATATGAATGGCGCCTTTCACTCGGAAACCCTGGCGGTATTTCTCGCGGTACTCGACACCGGCTCCTTTTCCGCCGCCGCGCGCCGGTTGGGGCGTGTCCCCTCAGCCGTCAGCATGGCCATCGCCAACCTGGAGGCAGAGCTGGCGCTGGAACTCTTCGACCGCCGCGGGCGCGAACCCAAACCCACGGCCCAGGCCCGTGCCCTGGAGCCCCAGGTGCGGCTGCTGATGAGCCAGTTGCAGCAACTGAATACCCAGGCGCTGGAATTAAGCCAGGGCCTGGAAACCCGCCTGACGCTGGTGATTGCCCCCGAACTCCAGTCCACCCCCTGGGTCAGGCCCTTGCAGGGGCTGACGCGGGAATACCCTTCGCTCGAAGTGCAAATTATCACCGCCCCGCAAACCGATGCGCTCAGCCTGCTCCACCAGGGTGGCGCCCAACTGGCGCTGGTGTTTGAGCGCCCCGCTGCCGACGGGCGCGAAAGCTTCCAGGAGGTCGGGCGCGAAACCCTGGTCGCTGTCATTGCGCGCCAGCACCCGCTGCTGCAGGACGTCTCTGTCACTGGCAAACTCAAGGACACACAACTGCGCCCCCTGCGCCAGGTCATGGTGGGCAGCCGCAGCCAGGATGACACCTGGCGCTCGGGCAGTCCCTTCTGCGTCAGCTCGGAACACTACTGGCGGGTGGACCACCCGGAAATCGCGGTGCAGCTGGTGCTCGCCGGGCTGGGCTGGGCCTGGCTGCCGCGCGCCTGCGTCCAGCCCTATATCAACGGCCAGCTGCTGGTGGAGCTGCCCATGGAAAACTTCACCAACGGCGAAGAACTGTGGATCGACCTGGTCTGGTCGCGCGAGCGGCCCCTGGGGCTGGGGGCCCGGCGTTTTATCGCACTGATGGAAGCCCAATACCGCGACCAGCAGGCCGCTGCACCACACCATTAAACTGCTGGGCCGAATCCATCAGCGGCTTGCGCTTAATGCGGTGTACCACCCTGAGCAGGTTGAGCGTGGCAATCAAAAAAGCCGCTGCGGTTATTCGCCTGAATGTGGCAAACACCCCCAGCGGCTTTTTTATCGACAGATTTCTTATCGATAGACGAATTTTACAGTGGCTCGTCAAACGCAAACAGGGATTGCACCGGTACGCGCAAAGCAATCGCTAATTTTTCCAGGGTGTCAAAACTTGGTCCATAAATTCCGCGCTCGATATTACTGATAGATTCAATAGTTATCCCTACCCGTTCGGCCAACTGCTCCTGAGTCATCTTCCGAGCAAAGCGCAGTTGCTGAACACGTTTGCCAAACTGCTTTTTAAGTTGCACGGTCAGCGACCCTTTGCGGTAGAAAGGGCCGTATCTTATTGAAGTTGAACTTCGGCAGTAACGAAGCTAAACTTCGGGTTGGTTGACTGGAAATGCAGGGTTATACAGCGCAATGACACCAACGGAAATCGAGGGGGACACCATGAAAAAAGGGGACAATGCCGAACTTAATCTGGAATTTTTAAACAACTACGTCCTGGAAGATGAAATCTATTTGCAAATGGACAAACTACAAGCGCTCGGTGCATTACAAACACTGATATACAGCGCGGAAGAAACCAACATCGTGCGCAAGCATCACATCCACTATTCGCTCATCATGGAAGAGCACCTGCAAAAATTGCGTACACTGCTCGACCAACTGTTCGACTAATTCCATCGCACAAAACGCGCCCATAAAAAAAGGTTGCATCGGTGAGGATGCAACCCAAGAGCCACACATCGGACGATGTGACTTTATAAGAATAAACACACCAGGCAGATAGTCATAAACAACTCAACAGGAATAAGCAGCCCATCGTTGTAACAGGCAAATTACTCAAGCCGGATTTGATAAAGCTGTCGTTTAATCTGCGCAGCCTGGTGTTTCAGCTGGCCGGTAAAAATTTCAACACCGCGCCTGCTGGGTGGATCCAGGGGTGTATCGCGCAGGCACATGGTATTGAGCAAATCACACAGGAGCGCACACTGGGCCTCCAGGTTGACGTAATCGTCACACAACCTGATCCAGCGATGGTTCAACGGCTCGCGGTTCCGAACACTGGGCTTATCCATCGGTAGCACACATCTCCCTGACCGTGCACAGGCTAAAACACGCGCAACGCCGCAAGGCAAATTCCGATAAAGATAGTCATTGCCCCACATAAACGCACAGTAAACGTGTTTATCTGTACACTTTAATATATTTATATTGATGAACAGATACTAGGCCATATCTACTATAGCTGTCAACCGTGTGAATCAAGTCGATTCACCTGTATTCGGATGACCCCGCTATGGCAAAACCTGCCGTTACAGACCTGGATCGCCAGATAGGTCTGCGTCTTAAAAAGCTTCGCCAACAGGCAGATATCAGTGCTGTGGCCCTGGCCGATGCCATAGGTTCTACCCAGCAACAAATTTCCCGTTACGAAAATGGACAAAACAAACTCAGCGCGGCACAGTTGTACCTGCTCGCCCAAAGTCTGTGCGTACCCATCTCGTGGTTTTTCCTCGACTGCGATCCGGATCCTGTACCGCGGCTGGTCAAGCAAATGCCGGCCCACTACTTGCGCAACACCCTCGACGAAGAAATCAATTCGCTGCGTAATCTCTGGCCAAAGCTAACCCAAAACCAGCGTACCGCCATGTTGAAATTGCTCGATTCCTTTATGGATCGCAAAGACACCTGAAATTCTCTATGTCGCATCATTACCGGATTATGGAATCCCCTGTTGGCTTGCTGACACTGGTGGCCAGTGCTAAAGGCCTGGTTGCGGTGCTCTGGGAAGATGACGACAAAACGCGGGTCAATATCGACCTTGGCTCACAAGCCGAAAACCATGCACTGCTCAACCGTGTCGAACAGCAGTTGCAGGAATACTTTGCAGGCAAACGGCAGCAATTTGACCTGCCGCTGGATTTTCACGGCACCGAATTCCAACAGCAGGTGTGGCGCGCACTGCTCACCATTCCCTACGGCGAAACGCGCAGCTATTTGCAAATTGCGCGACAGATTGGCAATGAAAAATCGGTGCGCGCTGTGGGCGCCGCCAATGGCAAAAACCCTATTTCCATTATCGCCCCCTGCCACCGTGTGATCGGCTCGTCGGGAAAACTCACCGGCTTTGCGGGCGGGCTGGAAGCCAAGGCGTTGTTGTTGCGCCTGGAATCGCCCGACCTACAGGCAGACTTTTGGCATAGCTGATCTTACTTCCGACCGGATTTAAAACGTCCGCTGGTAACCCAGGTTAACACTGCGGCCCACACCGGTGAAATTGCGGATATTGTTCGGGCTGCTCTGCGAATAGTAGGTGAAATAATATTCATCGGTCAGGTTCTGCAACGCCAGGCTGATGGTGCCGTCAAAGGCAGCGATGGTCGCGCTAAGGTCATAGGTGGTGTAACCCTCAAAGCGATTGGTCACAACCCCGCTGCTGTTTTTCACATCGCGGTCCAGCAAATAATTGGCCTGCAATCGGGTATCCACACGGCTGGACCAGGTGCGATCCCAACTCAGGTTGAGGCGATCGGGCGAAATATTGGTACCGCCCAAATCGGAATCCACGCGGCCATCGTTGTTGGAATCGTAGCGGCCGGTTGCTTCGGCATAGCGCACACCCAGTACATCCACATCGGTGAACGCCCAGGACAGGCTGAACTCAATACCATCGATTTCGGTTTTCTCGCGCTGCACGGTGTAAATGCCATCGGCATCGCGCTGCAAACGCTCACCGTATTTTGAATCCGAGGTGTAATAACTGAGCTGCGCGTTGATATCACCGGTTTTAAATTCCACACCGAATTCGCGGCTCTCAGTCAGCACCGGTTTTAAATCCAGAAAGGTTTCCACGCTCAGGTTAGGCTGGTTAATGGCGCGCAACACCCTGCCCACATCGGGCATGGAAAAGGCTTCGGCATAATTGGCAAACACACGCCAGGCACTGGTGATTTGATAGGTGCCGCCGTAGTTGTACAGCGTCTCGGAAAACTCCGGTGAGCCGCCTTCCACAAAACGGCTGCCGTAAGCGGCGAGGGTGGTAAAGTCATTCACCTGCAGCTTGGATTTTTCGTAACGCACCCCGGTCGTTAATGTCAGCTTATCAACGCCGGTGTATTCCGCTTGCAGGAAGGGCGCGTAGTTTTTGTATTCACTGGGCGGCACCCAGGCGCGACCGGTCTGGATCAACGCTTGCCAGGTTTTATCCTGCAACACATCCACACCATAGACCAGGTTAAGCGGCAAACGGGCGACCTCATCTTTCACCAGGGTGATTTTCAGCCCGCGTTTTTCCGAATTATTTTGCGACTGGTCGATCAGGTCGGGGCCATAGGCCGGGTCCTGGAAGGTTGCCAAAGGCACGGCTTCGGCACCGTAGGTCGCGGCAAAATCCTGGCTGAAACCCTGCACGCGCAATCTGTGGCCCAGGAAATCATCGTGGTTGTAATTGAGGCTAAGGGCGGTCACCTCGTTGCTGGCGCCCTCGCCGTAAATCTCGCCTTTCACCGCACTGCTGGGAATACCCTCGGCCACATTGCCCGGTACCGATACCCAGTTATTGTTGTTCTCGATCTTGTAGCGGTTCACCATCAACTCAATGCGCTGCTGTTCACTCAGGTCATAACCCGCTTTCAAAAACAGGTTGAGCGATTGCGAATCCATGGTATCGCCCTGGGTGTTATCGGCACCGATAATCTGGCCCTTGCCATCGTAGGCCACGCCCATATCGCGCAGGCTGATGCTGGCGATCATATCGGCATCGCCAAACCGGTTAGACAGGCTGTAGCTCAGGCCGTAATCCGCGCTCTCGCCCACATCCTCGGTCTGGAAACCGGTGCTGATACGCAGGCTCTGCTCCAGCTGGTTGGCAGGGCGGCGGGTAATCAGGTTAATCACCCCGCCAGAGGCGCCCAGGCCGTGGATCGCATTGGCGCCGTGCAGCACCTCCACCCGCTCGATCACCACCGGGTCAATGGTATTGCCCTCGCGCCCGCCATCGCGCAGCGGGTTGGACTGGGGCACACCATCGATCATATACAGCGGCTTGCGCCCGCGCAGGGTCTCGCCCGCGTTGGTCATCTTCTGGCGGCTGGGGGAAAACCCGGGAATCAGGTTACCCAGCACCGTCGACAAGTCATCCGCCACCGATAACTGCTGTTCCAGCTCGGCGTTATTAATCACCGTTACGGTATTGGGAATGGAACTCAGTGGCCGCTCGGTGCGGCTGGCGCTGACAAAGACTTCCTCAATGGCATTATCTGCCGCCACAGCAAGGCTCGGCAGCAGGGCGCCACAGGTTAATAACAAACAGACAGGGCGAGAAAAGGGGATCATAGGCCTTCCTAAAAACAGCAGACAGGAGCAGGAAAAAACGGCCGAGGATCCTACCAATAATGATAACTATTATCAATGGCGTATTATTCTACGCTACGGGTTTCCCACCTATTTCTTAACACCCAACACCAGGCCCACCACCAGGCTGATGGCGCCGCCAATCATCAACATCATCGACCGATCCGTACCGGTGCCCGTCACCGCCTCGGACACCTGGGATGCCACTGATTCAGACTCCTGGTAGCCCATATAACCCAGGGCAACCCCCAACACGATCAATGCAAGGCCAATAATTCTTATCGGGTTCATACACACTCTCCTTACGGGTTAGACCAAACAGCGAAACCGCATCGCGGTACAACACAGCGTAGCAAATGCATGGGGTTGGCCCAGGTTCCGCGCGGATATCCAGGATCATCATCATTTTTACGCGCATAATAAAGTTGATAAAACCATTTTTACGCGCATAATAAAGAAATAATTCACACTTTTATGCGCATAAAAAGGTAAAACGCCGCCATGCAGCGCCTGTTGCTTGAAAAACTCCTCGCCTGGAAAGCCCGAAAAAGCCGCAAGCCGCTACTGCTGGACGGCGCACGTCAAACCGGTAAAACCTACCTGTTACAAGAGCTGCTAGGCCGTGAATTTACCCGCGTGTTGCGCATAGACTTCCTGCAAAGCCCACAAATGGCCGACGCCTTTACCGGTTCACTCACGCCACAAGACATCATCACCAGCCTCGAACTACTCACCGGGCAAGTGTTTTACCCAGAGTCGGATCTGCTCATTCTGGATGAAATTGGCGAATGCCCCAAAGCCGTCACCGCGCTCAAATATTTCGCCGAACAAACACCCACCTGGTACGTGGCGGCCAGCGGCTCCAATATTGGCCTGCTTAATAGCTTCCCTGTGGGCAAGGTAGAGCAGTACAACCTGCGCCCCTTAAGCTTTCGCGAATTTTTATGGGCAGCCAACCAGCCTGCATTAACCAAAGCCTACGACAGCCAAACCCGCTCAGCCGCCGCGCACACGCAATTATTCGATAAGCTCACCGACTATTATTTTACCGGCGGCATGCCCGAAGCCGTTGCTGCCTGGTTTGCGCTGGGTGAACAGGGCATCATCGAGCGCATCAATGCCGTACAGCAAATTCACGCCGATCTCATCAGCGGTTATCAGCGCGATTTTGGTAAATGTTCAGGCAAAGTGGATGCACAACTCATTGAAGCGGTATTTCGCAATATCCCCTCACAATTGTCTGCCGTGCTGGACGGTTCGGTAAAACGCTTTCAATTCAAAGGCGTTGCCGAGCGCAAATCGCGCTACGCCGAATTTGCCAGCCCCATTCACTGGCTACACCAATGCCGCCTGGCACTTCTTAATTACCCCGTCGAGGGCCAGGCCAAAGCGCCACTGGCGGCTTATCAAAAAGACAACCAAGTAAAATTATTTTTATTCGATGTAGGCCTGCTCAACCACATGCTCAACACCGGCTACCGGGAAATAAAACAGCAGGGCTACGCATACAAAGGCTACATTGCCGAAAATTTTGTGCAGCAGGAATTAGCTGTATTAGGTATAGAACCCAGCCACTCGTGGGCAGACGCTCGCGCAGAAATTGAATTTATTATCAGTAACGACCAAGGCCAAATTATCCCAATAGAAGTTAAAAGCGGAAAACGTACCCGCGCAAAATCCCTGCAATCCTATATCGAAAAATGTGCACCGCAAAAAACCATCAAACTCACCGCAACCCAAGGTTCCGGGCCGGATGAGCAAACCCATATCGTTATGCCGTTGTACTATGTGGAGTATGTAATGGGGCGGGTGAATTGAGAATTGCTGGACACTCAATTATTGGCTAACTGTTTCCAAGCATATACGCACGAAGTTGCCGCTCCTCTCGCAGGACGAAAAGGATGAAAATCCGTTGCTGATCCTCACGATAAAAAACCCGGCAAGGCGGAATCACCACTTCTCGATATATCGAATGAGGCAGCTCTGGGGGGAGTCGCCCAGAGTCAGGAAAACGCTCTAAACGCTCCATTTTTTCAAAAACGTCCTGTACCAAGCGACTTGCCGCAGCAGGATTATCCAAAGCGATGTACTCAGCGATGGCATCCAACTCCTGAAGAGCTGGCTCCGTCCAGATTACCTCAACCATTTACTCAGTCTCTCCCGAGCCTCGTTTAGGTTGTAGGTCCTTCCTTCAAGCACAGCACGCTCTCCTCTTGAAAGACCTTCAAGCAGCTCAAGCCTGCGTTGCATAAATTCATAATCCGCCACATCAACAAGGTATGCCGATGGCTGCCCATGCTCCGTAATCAGCACAGGCTCTTTCGATGTGTGCAGGTCCGCCAGAATTTTAGTGGCCTGGCGCTTAAGGTTTGTAACAAGCTCAACCTTCATAAAGAGCATCCTAAATAAGGCGAAAAGTGACACTATAGTATCACTTTTCACAGAGGTAATAATAGCGGAACCGAGGCTGCTCAACACCCTGCATCATTTCCCTATCCTCCCTACACGGAGATGACCCAACCCCCAATACAATTTACACGCCGCCATACACCGCCCTAAGGCCGAGCAACTGCGCCTCCAGCGCCTCGGCCCGCCGCTTCACCTGCCCCGCACACAGTTGCAACCCATTTACACTGCGCTTATCCACTAGCAACTCCGCCAGAGTAATCGCCACCATGGCATCACACAAAAACGCACACAGGCTTTGCAGTTCGACAAAATCGTCGTGGAATTGCAGTAATTGTTGGCTGGGGGTTGGTGTGGTCATAAGGGCTCCTTGGAGGCTGGTTACTATCCACTGTAGCGGCAAAGTGATCTTAAAAGTTCAACAAGCGAGCCATTATAGACAACTAAAAATTATGATCAAGCTATTTGGTTTATAAAGCTGGCTATTCCGTACTTCAAATTAGCCCAAAGGGGCAGAATCAGGAGTAGCCTAGCTTTGATAACCGCCGGTCAAATCCGCATGGCAAGAGCCTTCCTTCGCTGGTCTATTGAAGACTTGGCGAAGAAGTCTGGCGTTGGCGCATCAACGATCAAACGGATGGAAACCTTTGATGGTGTTCCAAGTGCTAGGGTGGAAAATCTTCAAGCGATCAGGGATACCTTTGTTGCTACTGGGAAGGTTAGGTTTGAGAGTGAGTCGGGGATTTTGGTTAAAGAATAGGTTACTAAAAGCTTAAATTTTTTAAGTTGCGTACTCGTAGTGCATGGATAGATACTTCTGACAACGGCCAGGAGTGGAAGTCGGCACTTTGCAGGTTGGTCATGACCGACCTACAGACGTTCCTGTCCAACATGCGGCTTAAACAACCTGAAGTGATTACAAGTTAATTTCTTATAAAGTTCCAAACTTTAAAGGTGCCATCATCTGACTTCGACAAAGTTACAATTTCTCCAGCATTTGGAATAAGTTCGTGCTGAGAGACAAAGTAGACTTGGTAGAACAACCTTTGCCCATCCGGTGTTCCTCCCATACCCTTAATGGCCACCATAAATTTTCTTCCTTTAAATAAGCCAAACTGCAAATCGTAGTTTTTTGCAGATCGTTCAAAGTCTGAAAATTGAAGTTGAGCTTTAAAGCATGAAGCGCAGTTCATACATCAAGCTTTAAGATAAAAATACTGAAGAAAAATAAACCTTTAATTGTATGATTTAAAGTATGTACTTCTCGAAACAGTAGAAGCATTTTTCGAACAAATTCCATGAAGTAAATTTCATGATATTTTGCCCTATGCATTCCTTCCTTTGATGGGTAATAAGTAATTAATTGTGTGGATTCCTTATATTCGTATTTATAATGTGCAATAGCATTTCTTAGTTTATTATCAATGGCGTTCATATCAATCATATAAAAGGGATCATCAATTACGTCAATTTTCCTTCCCAAATCCATATTCGCATAATTATTTAAAGTTGTGAGTTCTTTAATTATTTCTCCTTTTGCATTTACTCGTTTTGACGCCTCGAATAAATCAAAATCACCTCGCTTCATCAAGTTATTTATTCCGGCTATGAGGTTTAACTGTCTAGAAAAAATTTCCGATAAATCTTTATAGAAGTTACTACAACTATCAAAATCTGCGGTGGAGACTCTTGCGGGAATCCTATTTAACTCTTCGGGCGTGTAATAATCGTAATAAAGCGCTGGTCGAATCAAGAGATCAAACTCAACTATTTTAGGGTATACACTCAGGCAATCAAAGTGTAGGGTTTTAAGAAAATCGTTCGCTATTATACTTTTAAGTAGCTCAGTAGTTTTATTTGGATGTTGACCATAAATCATTTCAAGAAGAATGGGAAATTGCTTGCTAAGCTCTTCATTGTGTTCATGAATCGTGAATGGCGATGACATTATAGATGTTGCTGAGTAAACCGCAGCCAACACATCCTCTTTTGCATGCGATTTTAGTGATACGCCAGGGACATGTGCGCAAACCTTTTCAAATGTTTTTATATCTCCACGTTTAAATTGGGTGATTAAACTTTTTAATGACCCTTGCTTGGAATAAAGTATATTAATTAGATCGAGGCGATGATTGAGATGGTGATAAGCTTCGTGACCAAGCTGAGACACTGTTTTCATAAATGCAGTGTTACCCATTACATATCTTCCAAATTCAACTGGAAAGTCGAGGTGTAAATCTACAAACGGATTGGTTCCTTCAAACGGTGCCTTAAAATCAAGAATTTCAGATGCACCTGCAAGCTCACCGTCCGCAGTGCCAAAAGTGAAAGTTATTTTTTGCTCGCAAGAAGGGCATGCAAATTGAAATGGTTGAATATCTCGATTAGACATCCCTATTCGACAATCAATCAGAGTTTCGCAGGTATCACATTTGAAACATTTACACATGTTCATTAATATTCCCCATCAATCCGTTTACTTTTTACTATAATTTTAAAGTGTATTATTAATGGGTTAAAATCTGTTGACCCACTTTATATTTATATTATTTTTTGGTATGCCTCTTGGAGAAAATCTCTCTAGCCTCATACATCAAGGATGAGCGCATCAATACCAAAAGCTGCTTTAATGCCACCTTGAATTTCTTGTATGTCATCAATGTATAAAATTTTTAGATTTTTTATTGCTCTTGTGTACGCTACATAAATGAGGTTTTTTGTATTTTCAAATTCATCGTCAGTTTTCACTGCTTTCCCTTCGCTTTCCATTACCCTCTTAATTTCTTCTAATTTAAGAAAGTAATTTTTGAATTTGTCTCTTCCTTCATGGCCACCTCCAAAGCTGTGTTCCATTATAATTGCTACGTTTTCATACTCCTCTCCCTTGGTTCCGTGATAAGTATGGTAAATTATCTCTTTATCTTTTTCATTTCTATCAATAAAATTTACCCATCGATGCCATTGATCAAGTGTGATATTTAGAAGTGATTTTGTTTCTTCTGGATCGGCATCATCGAGGGACGTATTTTCAGATCCTAGCATTAGCACGGAAATTTCAGATTTTAAATACGAATAGAAATCCTGTTCCTCTTTAAAATCTTTAAGTTTTACGGAAAGGTTCTGAAGGATATTTTCCAATGCTGTGGCATCAAAAGTGGAATTGGTTAATATCTTTGAAAGTTCAAAAATAAAATCATTTAAAGTATTCGCTTTAATATTTTTCAAGGCTTCTGAAATTTGTAAAGCTCTTGAGAAGGATATACCTCCTTTTATTGTTCCAAAAATATCTTTATATGTTGAATTCTTTTCGGTTAGTGAAATTTGTAGCTTTATTACTTTGTAAAGTAGATGAATTGTAGGGTGGAGCTTTTCGAGATCATGAGAAAGTAACTTTGTGTTTATTTCATTCCAATAAATAGATTTTGCATTACTTACGTTACTCTGTATGTCACCAAATCCACTGAGTGTTGCCATTAACTTATTAGTAAGGACTAAACAATCGATTTGCTTCTTTAAGGTCTTTTCATCTGACAACAAATCAGACCTATACTTATTTAAAAAAGATAGAGCTATTTCTTCCTGATTTATGGATGTGGCACAATAATAGAATTCGACAGTTCCATCATTTCGTTCGTCAAATATTGGCTTTTGACGTATTTCATCGTTTCTTATCATGTTTGCGATATCAATTATTTTTTTATGCGACCGTCTATTGTAAATCTTATTGATTTCCAATACTTGTGAGTGCATTTTGGTTATTTTTCTACCTACACCATCATCATATATATTTTGTGCAGTATCTCCGAAATATCCTACAAGCCAGCTCTTCTTAATTTCCACAGAAGCAGTGAATAACTGCTTGATTATATTAATTACCTTTTCATTTGAATCTTGATATTCGTCAACAAAGAAGTAAGGATATTTATCAATTACCAAGCGGCATAGCATTGGGTATTTATCAAAAAGTGTTTGGCTATATTCCAATAGGGTGTCGTGGCTAAACTTCATGTACTCAAGTCGATCTGCGTTGAATGCACTATCGTAGTCAACTTTAGTTTTTTTGTTGTTTTCTATGTCTTGAATGCATTGATCATACCTGCTTTTCCTATATATGCGTTTCGCTACTTCTTTGAAATTTCCTGCACTTTTAATCAAATCATTGAAGCACATTGGCTTGTTCGGAATACTTTCATATGATTTTCTAAATTCAGCGGCGGATTTATCTCTATTAAGAAAATAGTTCTCTCGATGCTTAAATAGAAAACTGTGTAAATCGATCCTTTCTTGCTCAGAAAGGCTTGCATATTTTGCTAACTTTGGGTTGTCTTTATCTGATAACTCATTTGAAATAAGTTCAATTTCCTTTCTGAGCTTCTGATCATGGATTTCAATAAGTTCTTTTTGGTATGGCTTAATAATACTCCAGAGTCTGTCATGTATCGTTGATATCAAAACCACTTCGGAACTGCCTAAGCGTTCTTTAATTTCCCTAACTGCGACATTTGTATACGTAATGCAAATAACTTGCTGATTTTTTCTCCGAAGGTCTATCAGCTTATTTCTTAAAATGTACCTAATGGTTTGAATCAGAGCATAGGTTTTTCCTGCTCCAGCTCCCGCATTAAATCTAAAACTTTTAAATGAATCGATACATGAATTAATATTTTTTTGAACTTCCAGTTCATCTATTTCAGTTTGCAACATTATTATTTTCCTCCATTACATCCCCTCTAGGAGTAAGACGATTAGCTAACCAATCAATTCCATCTTGGATATAAGTGGGTAGTTTTGGTGAATTTTCTTCATCTATGATTATTTTGTATAGGAGATTATTGGCAAACTCACTCTTACTATTTTTAAGTTTTCTTTGAAACTCAAAAGATCTACTAATTAAATTTGAAGTGTTTTTATCTCCTTTTGGGGATACTATCGATTTATAAATAGCTGGTTTACAACTTTCTAAAACGCTGTTCAGAACGTCATTGTCAAAATTACTTAATATGAGTGCTTCTTCAAAGCTTGTAGCATATTGGCCTTGAATTGGGTCTTTTTGGAAAACCACATACAAGTTGTCAGAGGCGAAATAATTGATAGCGTCCAGTTTTGTATTATTTGTATCTTCATTTAGTGCCACTTTATTAAACTTGGCAATTGTACTATTCGTGGTAATGCGTTTCTGTAAAGACGTGATTTGTTTAAATTCTTTGTGATCATCAACGCCTGCCACCTTTCCACAGTAATTACACTCGGCCTCTTTTTTGTGGTCTGGATTAGTTTCATTTTTCTCACAAGCCTCTCGCTTAATATCCAAGTCAGTGACAACCAAACACGGTATCTGTAGCGCTTTTATTAGCGGGTAATATAGTTCACCATGCGCTCCGTTTATATTAAATATCGAAACATAATAATTTCTAAGAGTCTTATTTTTTTCTAGATAGAAATGCGATAGAGTTTCTTCTGTAACGCCTTCTACAAATATAATTGCATCTGCAAAGAATAATTCGGAAACTTTGTACTTTATATGCTTTTTAATAAACTTTAAGTCATCATCTATATCGGGATTTTGTTTGCCGCAGACGATTGCATCATCTAGCTTTATTACTTGAGAAAATTTATTTATCGATGTTAAATAATTTATGTTGTCAAAGGAGTTGCAGCTATGAATCTTGCTATTTACGATGTGTGAAGAATGGGTTGTTATTACAATTTGGCAATGGAGGGATTTTGAGTTTGTTTTTTTCTTCCCTGTGGCTAATTCCAATATTCTTTGTACTGCATTATCAATTCTAGTGATAAAAAATTCCTGCATTTGAGGGTGCATAAATGCTTCTGGTTCTTCAATAAATAGAAGGTTTACGCGATTTTGATGGCTGTTGTCTTCATATCCATCAATGTAATGAATTATCTCCCCTATGATATTGAGAAGGTTCACATACCCTAAGCCAAACTGATCTTCCGGAATGAAATCATCTCCGTCCCTGAAACTGTATTTTATGAGATTTTTTAAAATAGAGCTTTCGGAAACGTTTCCAGTCAACGATACACCAACGTGGTGTGAGTCTTCAATTTCTTTTAATATTTCGGATATGGAATCACTTTTTTCACCAACAGATCCATCAATCTCATCGTTTATATTTTTTATACTTTGGATTAAGCGGTTTTTGTCTTCTTCATTAGCCGCATATTGTGAAGAAATTATTTTTTGATATACGTCAGAAAGTACTTTTTCACTCAGATGCCGATTTGCTTTAATTTCCTTAACTTGGATAAGCTCGGATAACGCTGGATCGGCTACTTCAACTCCTGCAGATGTGAAGTATGAAGTTTTATATAGGTTCTGATCACTATTTAGAAATCTACATAAAAGTTCCATTTTTTTTATAGCAATCTTATTTTTATCAATCTTAGAATAATCTGCTCTTATAACGTCTGATACTTCGTTTCTAAAAGCCGAATCTTCTCTCATATGAGCTTTAACTATGATCTCAATCAGATCAGGTGTGCTGGAACTTATGGGAATGAATTGATAAAGATTGTTTACTATATCGCTATCGTCCTCATCTTTTGGATCGTCTGGCTTTGTCGTTTTTTTAATGTTTACTTTTATCTGTAGCTTGAATTCTATGGAAGGAGTTTCAAGCTCTTCAATACTTTCATTTTCTGCTAATGTTGTTTCGTATAGGGTAAGCAGCTCGCGTAGATAGTCTATGTTAAAATCATATGCTTTTGGCTTTAGCTTATTGATTATTAGATTTAGCGCTCTTGCAATTGTGGTTTTTCCTGTATTATTTTTACCAATTATTAGCGTGCTAGATGGGGCAACTAGAGATTGCTTTTCTTGATCTTTTTTTACTGCAATTTCCTTTGAGCCCACAAAATGGACGGCATTGTTTTTATCCTTGAATTTGCGAAAGTTTTTAATGGTCAGTGATTCTAGATACATTTCTGTTTCCTTGCATTGAGATGCCTTTGGTTATCGAGCTTTTTCTGTAAGGTGTTATTTACCTTATGTCCGCTTTGAGCACAAAGCATACATTACGCAACACATAGCACTTTTCCACGATGCCTATTTAACGCTCCCACATCCGGCAAAAACCTATACGGCATCTCCAAAACCTTCCCCTCAAATTTCAAAAAATATTCCTTAAACACTTCATTCTTCGCCTGTGCTTTAACCTTATTCGATATCACCAACCGAAAATCGTCATCAAACGAAATCAAATGCCGGTCAAAGGCTTTGTCGTAGAGTGCATTTAACGCGATGCCATTGGTGGGGTCGGCGCGGCGAGTTTCATCTTCGGCCCAAGGGATAATGTGGCTGGCGACTAATAGTTCCGGTATGGCAAGGCCGGAGATCGCGCAGCGGTGGTTGTAGCTTTCTAATACCGTGCGGCGAAAAAACTGTTGTACGCGGCGTGTTTTTGTTTCGCGTAGCGTTTCCGTTTCGCCATAGGGTATTTTAGGTTCGCTAACCTGGAGGGGATGTAGCGGCATTGCGATAACGCGAGTTTCGTAAAGTGCTTCGGCTTGCTCGGCAATATCGGTGGCATTTTCCAGAAAAGCATTCCATAAGGCACGATCTGTCTTACTGGTACTGGCTAAACCTTTTTGGTTGAGCGCGGGATCGAGGCTCGCGAAGTTACAGGCTTTCATCGCCACGGCCGATGGCGTGCGGCCAATGGCCGTGGCGAGTTGGATAATATCCGGGTTGTGCTGATGCAATTTGCCAAACGGCGTTCGGCAGTAGAGGTGGAGTGTTAGCAGCAGCTCGTCGGTTTGCCAGTGATTCGCCACCCTTGTTTACCCCCGGTGGCCCTGGCTATTTACGTTATTCTTCATGTTGCAATCCATCGATAGTTCCTAGACCTGATTCTGGCCTATAAATAGTCATTTGTGAAATACATCCCATTACGTGAGGGGCTAGAGGGGGCATTAAATTGATCATTATTTGATCAAAACATGACCTAATACTGCCCCTAAAGGCACCCACAAGTTATCCACAGGATTAACACAAGGTTGTGCGTTGACTCCGAGGCTTGAGGTTTTACACTCGTAGACCTTATGCCTTGGTGGTGTTTTGAAAGCAATGCCGGGAGCCCTATGTCGTTAAATAATCCCCGTATCGAGATAGCGACTGCGTATCCAAACCTTCAGGAAATATCCGTGGGTAAGGGTAAGGGCGTAACACTGTTTGGAGATATTCATACAGACCAGGGCGCAAAGCGGGCTTTTGTTAAGTTACTTAGCCTGGAAGGGATTGCCAGAGAAGCCATTTGTTCCGTTGTAGGAAGGATGTTGCACCTTCCCCTTCGCCAGGGGTATTACGTTAATGTGGCGAATACACAATTCCACCGCCAGGTAGGGAATCTGGAGCATTTGGCGTTTGGAACCCTGGACGATGCTACGCGGCTATTCCCGCTGAAAGAATTGTCCAGTGTTGAAACGGATTTGCTCAAATGGGACGATGTATTAAAAAGCGCTGTATTTGATGAATGGATTGCCAATGGGGATCGACTACCAAATAACATGGTCTTTGAACGAGGTGGTGTATTTTGGTTGTTTGACCATGATGAGGCTTTTCCCGGGCATGTGAGCGCTGCTACGCCGGTTAGCCCTCAGCTTTTGGCTTTATTGGCCAGAGGTAAATCGGAATTTGATCTGTATCGCATTCGTCAGCAAGCAGTAGACATTATTGAAGCCTACAAAAAAATTGATTGGCATGAAGTTTATGATGATGTCCGTATAAAAGAAGAAGGAAAGTGTATGAAGCCATATTTCGATAAACACATTCACTTTTTAAAAGCGCGTATTCCGGAAATGTGATCTTGCCCAGCAACCGTGGACACAGTTTCAAGCACTCATCCGGGCCTCGTAGGCTTGCGGGCTGATGTGCCCCAGCGTGCTATGTCGCCGCTGGCGGTTATAGTCGGTTTCGATGTATTCAAACACGGTTTCACGCATCTGGGCGCGGCTCATGAAGCGCTCGCCATGGATGCATTCGACCTTCAGGCTGTGGAAGAAGCTCTCTGCACACGCATTGTCGTAGCAGTTGCCTTTCGCGCTCATACTGCATCGCAGCTGATGAGCGCGGATTAGACCCTGATAAGCCGTTGAGCAGTACTGACTGCCGCGGTCGCTGTGTACGATCACTCCCTTTGGCTGCTTTCGCCGCCACAGCGCCATGTGCAGAGCATCGCAGGCCAGGTCAGCCGTCATGCGTTCGCTCATGGCCCAGCCGACCACCATGCGCGAGTACAGATCAATGATTACGGCGAGATACAGCCAGCCCTCGTCCGTGTGCAGGTAGGTGATGTCGCCCACCCATTTCTGATTGGGTGCTGATGCTGTGAAGTCTTGCTTGAGCAGGTTCTCTGCCACCGGGAGCGAGTGTCGGGAGTTAGTTGTGGCCTTGAACTTCTTGGCCGCCTTGGCGCGTAAGCCTTGTCGCTGCATCGAGGCTGCAACCGTCTTGCGATTACAGCGCAGCCCGGCTTCCCACAGGTCATGGCACAGCCGCGGGGCGCCACTGCGGCCCTTACGGGCGTTATACGCTTGCGCGACCCGCTGATCCAGCTCGGCCCGTTGCTGGTGGCGCGTGGATGGCTCGCGTGAGCACCAGGCGTAGAAACCACTGCGGGCGACACCCAGAACACGGCACATGGCTTTCACCGAAAACGCTGGGGCATGTGTCCTCATGAAGGCGTACTTCACTTGAGGCTCTTCGCAAAGTACGCCGCGGCCTTTTTTACGATGGCCAGTTCTTCGGCTTGCTCGGCCAGGAGCCGCTTGAGGCGGGCGTTTTCGTCGGCCAGTGACTGTTCGCGCTCACTGCTGCTCAGGGTCTGCTGCTGCTTACTGCGCCATCCATAGAGCTGAGACGCATGAAGACCAAGCTGTTCGGCCGCTTTACTAACGCCAATTCGCTCGGCCAGCGCTAACGCTTCATTCTTGAAGGCTTGGGAGTGACGGGTACGGTTCTGTTTCATCGGGGTAGCGGTTCTTGCCATGGTTCACCTCGTTGCAGTTTATCGCTTAACGGGGTGTCCACTCGTGCTGGGCAAGATCAATGTACAACATCCTGACACAGGACCTTGGGATAAAGCAGGCAGAATTGTTTGCTACTCCTCACATGCATGTAAAGAATCAAAACCATGAGCACTAATTTTCCGACATTACCAGAGTACGAATTCAGTTGGCGCAGCCTTCAGGTTGAGCCTATCCCATTGTCGGGTGAGCGCATTACCCTGGGTGCTGTTATTAAAGGCGGTGATCAGGCATTGATTGCTGCCAAGCTGATACAGGCAGAAAAATTAAAAAAAATGTATGGCGATCAATTGGGTGCGGGTATAGCCGATGCGTTAAATATCTGTATCAAGTCAGCAGAACTTTTTTACAGTAATAAGCCGCTGTCGATGGAATGGGAACCACCTTTGGAAGGTTTCTACTTAGGTAAGGTCAATTCATCATTAGCCGACAATATTGAGGAAGGCCTGCATAGAGCAGCCATGTATTGTTCATCCTTTAGTTTTTCGACAGAGGCTATAAAAACACCATCACCTAAAAAAACGGAGCTTTCCGCACCGGAGTCCTGGCGAAAAAATATCTATGAGGCTGTCGCCAGGCAGCGGGCCGATTTTGCCGGTTTTTTTGATCGCGCTATTGCGATCCGGGGTTCCGGAGTGCCGATTACTTTTGGTTTTTTATCGGATACCTATGCGGCGCAATTTGATGCAGTTCCCGATTCAAGCCGGATTCAACAAGCCTTGGTAAGAGCGCAAAGTAAATTGTGGCAATTGGACAGGCTGCGCGATGAAGCGACGTTATTTAAGCCCGAGCTATGCGAATTACTCATACAAATCCCATCACCCTCAATTAGCGATCCGGAAGGCAGTGCTTTTAAAGATTTTATTGAAGAGCTGCGCTATGAAGCATCAAGAAGAGCACTGGATGTTTACACTTCCGAGTCGCCTGTTGAAGCAGCACACCATGTAATTGCCAGAGTCGCCTAGCCTCATTTTCTAAGTAGTAAACGCCTATTGATTTCCGGGAGCTGTGCTTCGTCGTATACCATTTTAAAGCGTTACTGAATAACGTGAATTCTGTTCTACACCACCCCCTCAAAGATCAACGACTTGTGCACGGCAAAGCCTGCCAGGGCGCCATCCCCTATTGCAAAGGTCACACTGCCCGCTGGCCGGGCCAGGTCGCCGCAGGCGAATACGCCGGGCACGGTGGTTTGTTTGAATTCATCGGTTTTGACATAGAAGCCCATGGGGCTTTCGGCGAGTTCGCAGCCGAGTTCCTGGGCGATGGGGCTGGCGGGGGTGGTGAGCGGGGCGACGAACAGCCCGGCCAGTTTGATCAGCCTGCCGTTGACAAGTTTTACAACGGCGTTGTGTTCGCCGTCGATTTCACTGACCGCTTCGGTTTCTATGCGTACACCGCGGGCAGCGAGTTGTTTTTGCTGGGCGTCATCGGGCGTGAAGCAGTGGTTAGTGAACAGGGTGGTGGGGCCCCAGTCGGGGATGAGCAGTGCCTGGTGCAGGGAGACATCGCCCACAGCGAGCACACCGAGTTGGCCCTGGTTAAGTTCGTAGCCGTGGCAGTAGGGGCAGTGGAAAACGCTTTTGCCCCAGCGATCCTGCAGGCCGGGAATAGCGGGCAGTTGGTCGCGCACGCCGCTGGCGAGGACCAGGCGCTTGGCGCTGAAGGTTTGCTGGTCGGTTGTAGTCACGCTAAAGCCGCTGCCGGTTTTTCCCGCTGCTGTTTTCTCGACGGCCAGGGCCGCACTTTCGCGCCAGGTGACGTTGGGGTAGTTGAGCAGTTGGGCTTTGGCGTCGCTGGCGATGGCCTCGGGGGATTTGCCATCTTGCCCCAGTAACCCGTGGGAGTGGGTGGCAAAGCGGTTGCGGCGGATGCCGGTGTCGAGTACCAGTACCTGGCGGCGCCCACGCGCCAGTTGCAGGGCGGTGGCCATGCCGGCATAGCTGCCGCCGATAATAATCACATCGTAAGTCGCCATGGTATTTACCTCTTATCGCCTTTTTTGCAGGGGAAATCGTCTTCACCCAAAAAGCCCCGGGTGTGCTGGCCGGAAAAGCCGCTGGCCTGCAGGCGCTGGTGGAAATCGGCACTGAGCTGCGCCAGGCTGACTTGGCGAAAGCAGTTGAGTAGCAGGGCTTCGGCCTCGCCGAAGGTGTTGTTGAGCGCGCTGTTGACCGCCTGCTCTACCAGGCAGCCGGGCGACTCGGTGCGGTTGCCCATGGCGAGCAGGGTGGGCTCGTCCAGGGCGGAGTAGATGTCGTAGAGGCTGATGCTGGCCAGCTCGCGACCCAATGTCCAACCACCACCGTGGCCTTTTTCGGAACAGACCAGCCCCTGTTCGCGCAGGCCTGCCAGCATGCGACGGATCACCACCGGGTTGGTTTTCATCATTTTGGCCAGGGCGTCCGAGGTCATGGGCAGCTCGGCTTCGGCCATGTGCAGGAGGATGTGGAGTACACCGGAGAGTTTGGAATCGCGCTTCATAGCCTTTCACGTAATTTAATAAGTTACGTGAAAGGCTATGCCAGAATATTCGTTTATGCAACTTTATTAGTTACATGAAATAAAGCCAATTCCAAAATTAGATATATTGGTGTCCAAAATATCCTATATTGGCTCTATAATAGATAAAATATTATCCATTATTGAATTTATGGACTTACTTGCCCTTCATACACCGAGTGATGTGCAGTTAGCGCTGGCCGCGTTTGTCCGCGCCCGGCGCAAGGCACTGAAGTGGTCGCGCGATGAACTGGCCGCGCGCAGTACCGTACCCGCACCCACGATCAAGCGCTTTGAATTGACCGGCGAGATTTCGCTGCGACAACTCTTGCTGTTGTGGCAGTGCCTGGACGACCTGGGGCGTTTGGCAGCACTGTGCGAACGACCCAACGTGCCAGTACCGCGCACTATTGAAGAGGTATTACAGTCATGAAAGCCTATCAGCCGGTGCGCAAATTGGAGGTGCTACGCTGCCTGGGCGATGGTTCGCAGGTATTGGTGGGCACGTTGGCGCAGAATGCAACAGCCGTATTTTTCCAGTATCACCTGGATTACCTCGCACGCTTTGCGTCACTCTCGCCCTTCAAACTGCCCTTTAATGCCCAACTGCACCAGGCACCGCCGGAGCCCCATCAGAAGCTCCATGGTGTATTTGCCGATTCGCTGCCCGATGGTTGGGGTATGTTGCTGATGGATCGTGTGTTTCGCCAACAGGGCTTGCTGCCACAACAGGTCTCAGCCATGGACCGGTTGGCGTATATCGGTGATCGCGGTATGGGTGCCTTGCACTACCGGCCAGCGCTGGAGAGTGAAACAGCAACCACAGAGGGCTGGGTGACTGTCGATACCCTCGGCCGCGAGGCCCAGGCTCTTTATGAGGGCAATACCAATACCGTGCTGGCCGCACTGGCACAAGCCGGAGGTTCCGGCGGCGCGCGTCCCAAGGCACAAATTTATATTGATCCTGCCAAGCCGCAACTGGCGAGTACAAAAGCGCGCACAGGACTGCAACCCTGGCTGGTGAAATTCACCTCGCGCAACTTGCCGCTGGGACATGAGGAATCCCTGTGTGAAGCAGCCTATTTGCAGTTGGCGGCCAGGGCAGGTTTGCGCGTACCCGAGTGGCAGTTGCTTACGGCAGATTCCACATCTGGCGCCATTGCCTGGCTGGCACTGCGCCGCTTCGACTGTACGGATACAGGTCGCTACCATATGCACAGCCTGTGCGGCTTGGTCGATACCCCTTTTCGGGAGCCGTCCCTGGATTATGAAGACCTCATCAAAATCACCCAAACCCTGTGCAAAAGCGTGGCGGCAGGCCAAGAGTTATTTGCGCGGGCGCTATTTAACCTGGTGGGTTTAAACCAGGATGATCACACCAAAAACTGGGCATTTTTAATGGACGACAGCGGCAATTGGACGCTATCCCCCTGTTTTGATATGACCTTTAGCCCCAGCCCCACGGGCGAACACATGATGGCGTTTCAAGGCTATGGTAAAACGCCACCACTCACCGCTATCCAGCAATTGGCAAAAACCGCTGGCTTTTCCCAGTGGAGCGATGCAAAAACCCTCATCGAAAACACCGTGGCTGTATTTAGCGATTGGCCATCCATTGCCAGTGAGCTGGGTGTGAGCCGCCAAACCCGCACGCTCATCAGCCAGCAGCTTGTGGCCCAGCAGCAGCGCTTGAGCGCCCTTTATCACCTCTAGTTATCGTCTCTATTTAGCCGGCCAGACGCACCGCGTATTCCTGTTCCAATTGGGCATGGACCCGCCAGAATCCCTGGGGGGTTTTGCCTTCCAGGCGATCGCGCAGGATGTTGAGGTGGGTGTGCCAGCCACCGGCGACGCTGAGGCGTTCACCCGGGTTGGTGAGGCGGCGGTGGGTGACAGTGAGTTTGACCTGGCCCTGTTGCGGCGCCAGCTCGAAACTGACTTCGGATTCCTCCGCCGAGCCCTGGTTCCAGATGTAGCTGAGCCGGCGCAGCGGCTCCCAGGCGGTGACGGTGCCGCGCATGGACACATCGCCCGCGCAGTTGGCGTACTTGGGTGGGGGCAGGTCGTTTTCCGGGCTGAGCTGGGAATTGCGGAAGATGTGGTCCACCCGGCCACCGACCCGCGCTTCCACATCACCGGCGGCGAGCCAGGTGGCGCGCTTGTCGGATTCGGTGAGGTATTGCCAGACGCGCTCAATCGGGCCGGGCAGCAGGCGCTCGATGCGCAGGGTATCGGGAGCGGTAAGTACGCCATAGTCAGACATTGCAAACTCCTTTGGCCATATGGGCCAGTGGTGGTGATGGGCCTGACCTGACGCCGACCCGGTTAGTCGCTGCCGGCCTGGTCTTCCGCCAACAGCGCGGCAGCCAGGGCATCCAGCCGTTGATTCCAGAATTGTTCGTAGTGGCGCAGCCATTCAATGCCGCCGAGCATGGGGCGGGTATCCAGTTGGCAGGTGTGGTTGCGCCCCTGGACGCTGCGTACTACCAGCCCGGCCCCCTCCAACACCTTGATGTGTTTGGAGATAGCCGCGAGGGTCATGGCAAAGGGCGCCGCCAGCTCGGTAATCCCGCAGGGCGACTGCGCCAGCCGTGCAATCATCGCCCGCCGCGTGGGGTCGGCCAGGGCATGGAAAACGGCGTCCAGTTGTTCGTTCTGATTGTTTACCATATGGTTAAGTATTCTCCTGGAAGTCTCTATTGTCAACCATTTAGTTGAATATACTTGATTTGCCACTGGTGCGTCGATAGTCGGTTAATTCACCCCAGCAACACTTCTTAACCGCAAAAGCACACCGGGCTGGTAGCCTTTTGGCCGCAGGGTATCTAGTGTTATCCAGGTTTATCGATGGAGAATCTGCTTATGAATCGTTGTTTGCTGCTGTTTGTTGTCGGCCTGCTGGCCTGCGCGCCTGCGTTCGCTGCCGAGGTGAAAGTCCACAAGGCGATTCCCTTTGCCTCACCGGATAATTTCCCCCTGACCCTGGATATTTATGTGCCGCAAACGGATAAGGCCTCTTATCCGGTGGTAGTGATTTACCACGGTGGCGGCTGGCTGGTGAACAGCAATGCGATTATGGATGACATGGCCACCGCCCTGGCGCGCGATGGCGAATTTGTCGTCGCCAACATGAATTACCGCCTGTTGGGCGACCAAAACAACACTGTGACCATGAACCAGATTGTGGAGGATGTATTCGGCGGCCTGCTGTGGGTGAAAGACCATATTGCGCAATACCGGGGCGACCCCACACGCATAGCCATTACCGGTGACAGCGCCGGCGGCCACCTGACCGCCATGATCCTCACCCGCGGGCGCCACCTGGAAAGCGATGGTTTTGCCGGACCGAGCCTCGGCTTTAACCCGAGTTACCTGCCTGCCGGAAAAACCGCTGAGCAGGTCGCCCAGGCGGACGGGTTGAAGGTGCAGGCGGCGGTGGTGAGTTACGGTGCTTTTGATCTATACGCCGCGGCCAAAGGCGGTTTTGAGTCGCCCAGCAACACGTTCTGGAAATTTGCCAATGCCCAGGCGCGCGGCCTGTTTGGCGACAAGATCAACGTCAATGACAACGCGGATTATTACCGGGCGGTATCGCCCATTTACTTTGTGCCCAAGGCCAGCGAGTACCGGTTGCCGCCGCAATTCGTCCATGTCGGCAGTGCCGACAAGGTCACTCCACCGGAATCTGCCCAGCATTATGTGGATCTGTTAAAAGCCGGCGGCCAACCGGTGGAATACAAGGTTTACCCCGGTAAAAACCACGCCTACCTGGACAACGGTTGCAACTGGGCAGGCAGTTGTTTCGATAAAGATGCCCTCTGGCCCATGGAGGACATTATCCGTTTCCTGAACAAAATACTGAGACCCTGAATTAGCTGGATTGCGCGATTAGTGAGTATTCACTGATCCACATAATCGCGCAGTTGTTCACTCACCCAATCCATAAATCCCTGCACCCGGCGCGGTAGGTGGCGGCGGGCAGGGTAGATCAGCGAGACCGGCATGGCCTCGGCACAATAATCCGGCAGGATTTCCACCAGTCGCCCATCGGCCAGGTAGGGCTGAACACCGATGCGTGGAATCTGCGCAATACCGACACCGGCCAGGCAGGCGGCGCTGTAGGCATCGGAATTGTTCACGGTGATATTGCCGCCCATGGCAATACAGTGTGTTTCACCCTCCTGTACATATTCAAAACCCGCCGATCTGGCACCGAGGGTGGTGACATAGTGCACCAGCTGGTGCTGGGCTAAATCGGCCAGGGTGTGCGGCGAGCCATGACTGGCGAGATAGGCAGGACTGGCGCAGTTGAGCAGCTTTAATTTACCCAGTGGCCGTGCAATCAGCGACGAATCGCTCAATTTGCCCACCCGGATCACACAGTCAAAGCCCTCGCGGATCACATCCACACGCCGATCGGTACTGCTGATTTCCAATTGTAATTGCGGGTGCAGGGCCAAAAACGCCGGCAGCCGTGGCAGCACTATATTTTTGGCGAGGCCGTTGGGCATATCGACCCGCAAACGGCCGGACAGGTTGCTCGCGCCCTGCTGGAACAAGCCTTCCAAATCCTCCATATCGGCCAGCAGGTCCCTGGCGCGCTCGTAAAACACCCGCCCGTCCTGGGTGAGCTGGACACGGCGCGTGGTGCGCTGCAACAGGCGCGCCCCCAACAGGCTTTCCAATTGCTGCACACCGGTGGACACGCTGGCCTTGGGCAGGCCGAGACTGTCGGCCGCCTTGGTAAAACTGGCGAGTTCAGCCACCCGCACAAACATCAACATGGCATCCAATCGATTCATAAACCGACCTATTGTTCGTAATTTATGAACAGTCTAATCAAAAATGGGCGGTTTATCGCCCGGTTAACGGGCAATAGACTGGCCTCACAGATTTTCACCACCAACAGAGAGGTCATCATGAGCAAGATTGCATTGGTCACCGGCGGTAGCCGCGGATTGGGTAAAAACACTGTACTGGCCCTGGCGAAGCAGGGTGTGGATGTGGTGCTGACGTTTCATAGCAAGCAAGCGGAAGCCGAAGCAGTCGTCGCCGAGGTGCAGGCCCTGGGTGCCAGGGCAGCCGCGCTGCCGTTGGATGTGGGCAATAGCCGGGGCTTTGCCGATTTTGCCGCGCGCCTGCAAGCCCTGTTGAATACACACTGGCAGCGCCAGGATATTGATTTCCTGGTCAACAACGCCGGTATCGGTATCCACGCCAGCTTCGCCGACACCACCGAGGAACAATTTGACCAGTTGGTAAACGTACACCTCAAAGGCACCTTCTTTTTAACCCAACGTCTTTTGCCGTTGATAAAAGACGGTGGCCGCATTGTGAACTTATCCAGCGGTCTCGCACGCTTCAGTTTTCCCGGTTACGCGGCTTACGCCGCTATGAAAGGGGGCATTGAGGTATTGAGCCGTTACATGGCCAAAGAACTGGGCGCGCGCGGTATTGCGGTGAATGTCGTAGCACCCGGTGCCATTGAAACCGATTTTGGCGGCGGCGCCGTGCGCGACAATGCGCAGCTGAACCAGCAAATTGCGTCGGTTACCGCACTCGGACGCGTCGGCGTGCCGGATGATATTGGCCCGGCCATCGCGTCGCTGCTGTCCGAGGAGAATCGCTGGATCAATGGCCAGCGTATCGAGATTTCCGGCGGCATGATGCTGTAAACCCGGGACTCTCTACCAAACCCGGAACTACCCGCCGGGCATATTGATGCCGGCTTGCACGGTTAACAGCAGGCGTACCAATTCCGCCTGCCGGTGTGTGCCGGTTTTTTCAAAGACGCGCTGCAAATGGATGCGCGCGGTGGAGAGGGAAATCGCCAGCGCATCGGCTACCACTTGCAAGCGCTCACCCTGGGTGACACGGATGGCGACAGCGGCTTCGGCTTTGGTTAACCCGTACAGTGTCCTCAGCGTAGTGAGCTGGGGCCTGGGATCACCATCGGGATCGACAATCAACACCAACACCGGAAAACAGCGATCCGGCGCATCATCCCCCACCGGCAGCACATGCACTGCCAGTGCGCGTTGCCCCAATGGACGGCTGAGGGTCAGGCTCCCGCCCTGGCGGATACCGCGCGCATTTTTGTGCGCTGCTGCACCTATCAAATTATGCAGGGCTAATTGTTCACTGAGGTGTTTGCTATGCAATTCCCCAGCGCGAATAAAAACACTGTCTTTTTTATCCAGTAATTCCCTGGCCACGCTATTGGCAAATAATACCCGCGCATCCACTGTTGTCAGCAGGGCGCCATATTTGGCGTGATGCAACAACGCCATCAGGTCTTCACACTGGTCGCTCAGTGCCGCGAAGCGATAATGGATTTTCTGCGCCTGCTGCTGGTGGGACCTGAGCAATTGGGAGAGCTGTTGTCTATCGCTGTCCGGCAGGGTTTCTATCCAGGGGAAGCAGCCTCGCCGGAGATTGTCTTCAGCGCCAAAACCCGGCTCCAGCGCCGCACCATAGATATGTCCAACCCATGAAGAAAATTGTTCCAGGGTCACTGTTGTCATAAAAGCCCCCGTGTTTAGTCCGATAAAGGCATCAGGAGAAGTAGTGGGAGGGAAATGTCCTTTCGGCAGCGACTATATCACCCGGATAGTATGTTTATACGATGAATTTTTGGACTTATCGCTGTGAAATCTTCACATCGCCAGCACAGGTGTGTTGGTAAGGACAAGCCCCCCACCTTCCACACGAGACAATCACCATGCTAACTCCCACGCAAAAGAAAACCGCGGAAGCCATTGTCAATATTTTCGAAACCGGCTCAGTATTGGGTGACTACAGCAATGTCACCCTGATTACAGGCGACACCGGTCACCTCACCTTTGGCCGCTCCCAAACCACACTGGGGTCGGGGAACCTCGGTAAATTATTACAGCTGTATTGCGCTAATCCCGGCGCGCGTTTTCGCCAGCAACTGACACCCTTTTTAGCGCGCTTTGCAGCGCGCGATTTCAGCCTGGATCACGAAGAGCATCTCAAAAATATCCTGCGCGCCACCGCCGATGACCACATCATGCGCGAAACCCAGGATCTATTTTTCGACCAGGCCTACTGGCAACCGGCCGAGCGCGCGGCCACTCAATTAGGGATTAAAACGCCATTGGGTGTTGCGGTGGTTTACGACAGCACCGTCCACGGCTCGGCCAAACTAATTCGCGATAAAACCAACCAAAGCGCCGGCACGCTCGCCAGCCTGGGTGAACAAAAATGGATTGAAGCTTATGTCGCTACACGCCGCTACTGGTTGGCCAATCATCCACGCAAGGATTTGCGCCCCACGGTGTATCGCATGGATGCCTTCCAGCGATTAATTGATCTCAACCTCTGGGGCCTTGAATTGCCACTGGTGGTGCGCGGACTGGAAATTTCCAACACTACCCTGAATGCCACACCGGTAAACTGCTACGACGGCCCACAACCTGGTACGCGCACCCTGTCTGTACAAGCACCTTTATTACGCGGACTGGATATTCGCCTGGTTCAACTGGGTTTATCAAAGAGCGGCATCAACCTGCGTGCAGATGGCATTTTCGGCAATGGCTCCGTGAGTGCAGTGAAGACGTTTCAAACCAAACAGAATTTACCAGCCACTGGCATTGTCGATAATGCCTTGATTGCAAAACTGGTCAGTTAATTCCGTGTATAGCCATCTGGGTCAAAATATACCCGCCCAAAAAATTTGTAAAAAAATGTATCTGGATTCACTTAATGCAAGGATGCATGTTGTACATAAAAAACCTTACAAGAAACACGTCTTTATCCATACAAAAAACAAAACCTATTATTTTTTTGTGATCAAGTTGTCAAAAATAATTTAAGCGTCGCTAATTTAGCGTATTTAACCATTTCGTTTATTTAACGCGCCACAATGTGAAAAATTCACAGCATTCACACCAATATTGTCATGCACCAGTCATATCTCCCGTGCAATAATTTGCACACTCCCTGATTATTTCATGAGGGACGATTAAAGAATCGGTTGTCGATACATGCAGAAAATGAATTGTTGTTGCACAACCATTTGATAATCACCGCGCAGAAAATTTACACGACAGGATGTAATTTCTTACGTCTTTATTTAAAAAGTTCGTCAGATACCCGCTTTACATCCATACATTGTTTTTGTAGATTTCGCTCGCGTTAACGCGCAGCGCGTGATCGGCCTATCGGCACTTGTCAACTGGCGCAGTATTTTCTGCCTCCCATTTTCAAGCGCAGATAAATAACCATCCTGTCTTTTTATGGCGGGATATATTTGGCAGTAAGCAGGGAAGGTGAAGCAGGGTGATGCAAATCACTCTTTATCGTCGATTACTTCGCCCCCCTTTCTTTCGTGCCTAACAACTAATTGATGAAGTTTAGATAGTTACGGTATCGAATCCTCAGATTGATGCCCCCTGATTTTCTCTTTTTCACAAAAGGAAATTGATTATGTCGTGGAATTTATCAAGTCATTTTCATCAGCATCAATCTGTCCAGCGCCTGGATGAATTGATTGCCGGAAAATCCATTACAGACCTGGAAGCATTATCGCCCGGTGCGCTCAAAGAAATCATCAAGGTTGCCCAACTGGCCAACATCATTATTCCTGTCGAATATGGTGGCCAGGGTAAAAACCTGATTGAAGCCCTGGATATTTTGCAATACGTCGCCAAGCGTTCGCCGTCTTTAGGCATCATCTTGTGTATGCATTACCACGTGGTTGCCACGATTGTGGCTGTTCCACAGTATTTTGCCTTTAGCGATACCCTGCTGCGCGACGTTGCCACCCATAATAAATTGCTGGCCTCGGCATTCGCAGAGGGTACACCCAACCTGGATATTTTCACGTCCTCCGTCAAGGTAACCGCACTTGGTAATGGCAAGCTGAGTATCTCCGGCTTTAAAAAACCTTGCACCATGGCAGGCATCGCTGATTATTACGCTGTTTCAGTGGTGGGTGATGATGATTTGAAAGGTGTGGCAGTTATTGATGGCCGCCTGCCGGGCATTAGTCAAAAGCCCTTCTGGCCAAGTCCATTGCTTAAAGCCGCAGACAGTAACCAGGTGCTCTTTGATCGTGTTGAAATTCCCGAGACCTGGGCTCTGCTGGCCGATGAAGCCTCGATGACCGGTGTGCTGTCCATCGGCCTGGCGATGTTTAACCTGATGATCAATGTCGCCTATACCGGTGTCAGTGCAGCACTCACCGAAAAATTACCGGTCGAGATTGCCAGCCAGAAACACCTGTATATCGATATCTACGGCAAGCTGTTGCAATCCTACTATTCCGCTGTGGGTCTTGCACTGCGTCTCGATGACATTGAGCAACTGGAAAATACCCTCAACCAGATTCTGGTATTGCGTTATCAAAACCAGATGACATTGAAAAATCTGGTTGGGCTGATCAGTGAACACGTGGGCTCTTATGTTTATCTGTCTGATCCGGAATTTGCACTGCTCGCATCTATTAGCAACCTGATTAGCTTCCATCCGCTCAATAGAAAAACCTACGAAAACAGCTAAGGGGTTATCGCCACCTGACACCTATGGCCGATGACTCGGCCATAACCGACAGGTTTGCCCTGCCTTGTTTTGTTAGAAGGATACTTAGGAGATTTAAAATGCAACTGACCAACCTCTGCAATATCTATCGCAACCAGCTGCTCGATACGATCGGCATGCAACGGCAGATTGTGCGCGCACAGGGTGTGTTTTTGGAAGACTCTGCCGGCAATCAAATTGTGGATTGCCTGGCCCAGTACGGCGCCGTGCCTTTTGGCCATAATCCGGAGCCACTGACCAAGGCGGTAAAAGATTACTTCGAACAACAAGGACCCGGGTTTGTGCAGCCGTTCGTGGTTGAACCCACACAGCGCCTGTCACATCGACTCTGCCAACTTGCCGGTGACGCCTACAAGTTTGTGGTATTTACCTGTTCTGGTACGGAAACAGTTGAAGCCGCCATCAAACTGGCGCGCCTGAGCAGCGGTCGGGAAAAAGTTCTGTCCACCATTAATTCCTTCCACGGTAAAACCTATTCCTCACTCTCGGCCACCGGTAGTGAAAAGTATGCGCAGGACCTGATTGTCGATAAGCGCAATTACCACAAGGTGGTATTTAACGATATAGATGCCCTGGAAACGGCATTGGCCACGGGGGAATATGCTGCCTTTATCGTTGAACCCATCCAGGGTGAAGGCGGTATGATCGAAGCGACAGCGGAATATTTAAAAACAGCAGAAGCCCTGTGCAAACACCATGGCACCCTGTTCCTGCTGGATGAAATCCAAACCGGTATCGGACGTACCGGTTATTTTCTGGCAGCACACAAGTACGATGTCAAACCCGACATGGTGCTGTTATCCAAGGCACTGGGCGGTGGAATTTATCCCATAGGGGCAGTCATTGTTAAAAAAGGTGCCTACAACAAGGATTTCGATAAAAAACACAGTTCCACATTTGCCAATGGTGGCCTGGGTGCCCAGGTTGCCAACGCTGTGCTTGACCAGTTTGAGCAGCAGCAGGATCTGCTGGAAGCCATCCGCAACAAGGAAACCTATATCCGCGCGCGCTTGGGCCATCTGGAAAAAACCTTTCCCGATGTGTTTTCCTTCACCGGTGCAGGTTTAATGTATGCGCTGCGCTTCAAGGATGATCACAGTTTCAATAATTACATCATCAGCTTTTGCCAAAACCGCGATGTACTTTCCTACATTATTACCGGCTATTTGCTGAACGAGAAAAAATTCCTGTGCATGCCCTTTTTGGGTGATGCCTATGGTGCAATCCGTTTTGAACCCAGCCTGACCGTATCCCAGGACATTATTGTCAATTACATCAACGCGATTGAAGAAATCTGCCTGATTATTAAAAACCGTCGCTACGATGTACTGATGGGTTATCTGATCGGTCGCACGCTGGAAACCGCAGACCTCGCCAGCCTTATCCAGCATCCCGTCGATAAGGACGAAGTACTGGGCGACTTTGCCTACAGCGAGGAAAAAACGGCTCCGCGCTTTGCCTTTTTAATGCACGCCACCAGCAGTGTGGATGTTGCACGCGGCCTGCCGCTGGCGATTCGCCAAAAATTCAACCGCCAGGAACAGCATGCCCTGGCCGATTGGGTTATGCGTTTTGGTGCCATTGACCCAACACCTGAACGCACCGTACAAGTCACCATGCGCAGTAAAACCGGCAAGCTGGTTGAAGGCCTGCTGATTTTCAGCCCCATGCGTCCGGAAGAAATGATGAAGTTGACTGCCGATGAGAAAAAACAACTCATTAATGACTACCTGGATGTTGCCGAACGCGAACAGGTGGATGTGGTTGGCCTGGGAGCCTTTACCTCCGTTATTTCGCGCGCAGGTGCCGATATCAGCCCGCGCAACTTCCATTTGACGACCGGTAACAGTTTTACCGCCCTGTCTACTGCGGAGGCGGTTAAGCAAGCCATGGGGCCGGAGATCAGCCACAAAAACCTGATGGTGATTGGTGCGCGCGGCTCGGTAGGACGCCTGGCGTTTATGGAGCTTTGCCGCTACTTCAAAAATGTGTATTTGATCGGCAGTGGCCGCTCCGGCACCAGGCCACTCTTTGACACCATCGCCGCTGCGCTGGTGGAATTAATTGACGCCGGTGTAGAGGCAAAACCCGATTCGGCCCTGGCCAGGGCTATTGCCATGCTTCACCTGATGGATATGGATTACGCGCGGGTGATTGCCGAACTGCGCACACGCGGCGCCGGTTTCTTACAGGAAGTGATTAACAATGGCCTGTTGCAGGGTGTCAGTTTCCCTTTTGATGTCTCCTGTGAAATCAGTGATTTTGTGGATTACACCGATTGCGTTGTCACCGTGACCAGTGAAGGCAAACCCTTTATCAAAGCCAATATTTTCAAACGCGGTACCAAGGTGTTCGATACAGCGCGCCCCTTTGATGTGATTGATGATGAAACCGAAAGCGCCACCGGTGTCACTGTGTACGAAGGTGGCCTGGTCGACCAGCCGCAGGAAACGGCATTCGGCGATTGCAATATGATCGGTTCACGCCCCGGTATTAACCTGGCCTGTTTATCCGAAACCATTGCCCTGGCGATGGAAGGTGTCAACCACAACTACAGCGTAGGGCCCAATATTCCCTTCCTGGAAGCCAAAGCAGTATTCAACTTTTCCACCAAACATGGTTTTACCCATTACCTGGGAACTGCCGAGCAGAGCCTGCTGGACGATGTGGTGCTGGTGAACTACCAGTAACGGCCTTTCAATCAAGCCACCCCGGCCCGGCGATTTTCCGGGGCAGGGTGGTGAACCTAACCTTGACTGAAAATAGGGTAACTATCATGGATGCCGTCAACCGTTTTGAAACGCGATCGACCTTTTTACTGTGGCGCCTGGAATATTCAATGTTGTTGCTGATCAGTTTGGCAGCCTTGTTTTACCATTGGGATGAGATTCGCTGGATACCTTTCCTGATTTTATTCTGGTACATAGACCTGATCGGCTATGTACCCGGCGCTATTGTGTACCGCCTGAACAATGGCAAGGTACCGCCTTTTTTCTATTATCTTTATAACTTCACCCACAATTATGTCACCGCCGGTGCTGTTGCGCTTTTGTGGGCCGTATTTGTAGGCATCGAATGGGCACTGCTGGCCATTCCCATTCATTTATTTGGCGACAGGGCGATTTTTGGCAACAGTTTTAAATCCATCAAGATCAATTACGAGGGTAAACCCGACCAGGAATTTACCGAATTTGTACGCTTGTTCGAGCAGAAAAAACCCCACTACGTCGCCACAGGCGATAAGCCTGATAGTCCGGCCACACGGGTAACCAGCGCAGCGCAGCCTGCGGTAAACCCATTGCCCCTGGATCAAGTGGTTGCCTACCTGAACCGCTATGCCAACCACCCGTCATCGTTCCTGGCAACCAACCAGGCAACCTCGCATTTTAGCCTGCCGGGTATCGAGGGTTTTATTCCCTATCGCGATGACCAGAAATGTATTTTCCAGATTTGCGGGGTTATTGCAGCCGAACAGGATCGCGCAACCCTATTGCAGGCCTTTATCGAAAAAACAACCCGCGAAAAAAAAGCGCTCTGCTGTGTACAGATTCGCGCTGACCAGATCGCACTTTACGAAAAATACGGATTCTCCATTAATCAAATGGGGCTGTCCTACACCCTGGATTTGCATCGCTTTACCACAGCGGGTACACCTTTTGTCAGTATGCGCAACAAAATCAAACGCGCACAAAAGGCTGGCGTTAAGGTGCATGAGTTGGGCAAGGATATTCCCTGGACCGACAAGCTGCGCGGCGAACTGGATGCGATTACCCAATCCTGGCTGGCCACCAAAGGCAATAAACCCCTGCTGGAATTTATGGTGGGCGAAATGGCCCCGGAGACGGAACACTACCGCCGCCTTTTCGGTGCGTTTCTTGACGACCAGTTAATTGGCTTTGTCAGCTATGTACCCTCACACGGCGACCTGGGGGGTTGGATGCACGACCTGAGTCGTCGCCAAAAAGAAGTGCCGCCAGGGGTGATGGAGTTAATCAATATCACCGCTATCGACAGATTTAAAACCGAGCAGGTGAATTATTTGAATTTTGGTTTGACCCCTTTCTGCGGAATCAAACCGGAGCTGGATAAGTATGCCTCCAGAAGCCGGTTTTTATCGCGCCTGCTGAATTTCCTGGAGAAGTATGGCCAGGCGGTATACCCGGCCATCAATCAGGTCGCCTATAAGAAGAAATGGCAACCCTTGGCAGAAACAGCGGAATACGTGGGTTTTTATGGCGGTTTTAAACTGGGCCATTTGTACCGGCTGATGAAAATCACCCGCTCCATTTAATACACGTCCTCCATGGGATAGCGGAAGAAGGAAACCTTATGTGTGAACAATCACCCTGGCAGACAGGGCCAGCCAGCGACACCATCACTGCCTTAAATAGGGATCAGGTGTTTGATGTGGTGGTGGTGGGCGGTGGCTTTACCGGATTATCCATTGCCTATCACCTTGCCAAACTCAAAGGTGCAGAAGGTATTGCACTGGTAGAGGCGGCAGAAATAGGGTCGGGCGCCAGCGGGCGCAATTCCGGCATGATCGGCCCCGGTATTTGGGGCACCTATGATCGCATGGAAAAGAAATTCGGCCCCGACATGGCACAGGCGATGTTTGCCCACACCGAATCGGCCGTGCGCATTGCCATCGATTGGATTCAGGCAGAACCCTTACCCTGTGATTTGGTGGTCGGCAAGCAGATCAAAGTCGCCATCACAGAAGCTCACCAGGAAAAACTGGCGCGCGAAGTGAGCGCCCTGCAACGTGCAGGCTTTGCAATCCGCGGATTGGAAAAGCGCGAATTGCAACACCATATTCGCACAGATCGCTATCGCTATGGCTTGGAATATGCACAATCGGCCACGGTTAATCCCCTGGCACTGGCCCAGGCCTTAAAACACCAATTAATTGCCATGGGTGTCCAGGTATTCGAACACACGCCGGTTACCCATATCCAGAGCCACACCCAGCAGTTGATGATAAAAACCCCTAAGGCATCGCTCTGTGCTAAAAACCTGTTTATTGCCGCCAATGGCTTTATGCCCGCCATGGGTATTTTAAAAAACCGGGTGTTTCCCATCTCCACCCATTTACTGCGCACCCAGCCGCTAACCAATACCGAGCTGGCCAGCCTGGGCATTAACAGCCACTGTGCCTTTATCGATACGCGCCGGATTTTTAATTTTTTCCGTTTAACACCGGATAACCGCCTTGTGTTTGGTGGCGGTAAACCGGTGCTCAATCCTGCTAACAGTAACGGACGCTTTGAGCATCACACCGATAAGTGCGCCGGCCAGGTATTACACCGTGAATTGCTTGATGTATTTCCCACACTGGCAGACGTGCCCATTGAAACCCTGTGGCGCGGCACCATGGGTTTTACCATTGATAATTTACCCATCCTCGGCGCTACCGCTGATCCGCGCATTTTTCTTGCCGGTGCCTGGTGCGGCCATGGCCTGGCCCTATCGCTGGCCAATGGCAAACACATTGCACAGGCCTGGATAAACAACGAGCCCATGACCTCTATGCCCTGGCACCGCGCCAGTGCACCGCTCATGCCGCCCGGAGCGCTGTTGGCACCATCGCTGGCAGCTTATATATCAACCCTGTCGCTGGCAGACCGCTGGGACCTGTTCAAAGGTGGCAGCGCTGGTGGCGCGCCGCATCAGACACAGGTTGTGGGCAAATGATGCATTACCGGATTAAGCGCACGCGCCAGCGCTGCAACACCCATTTACTGTTTCAATAATCAGGAGGTTATATGAAAGGCAACTCTGTGCAATCGTCGGAATCGCTAGGTGCCAGGCTACTGGATCGCTACGTCAGCTTTTCCGTCAACAAACCCTGGATACTCTTGTTATTCACGCTCTTAACCACGGCTTTTTTCGGTTTCAAACTGTCCGAATTAAAAGTGGACTCCACGCCGTATTTTATGGATGGCGATCATCCGGAAAGGCGCGAGGAGGCGGTAGTACGCAGCCTGTTCACCAGCACCAAAGAACAGGCCTTTGTGCTGGTGGTGGCGCAGGGCCAGGATATTTATAACCTGAATACGCTGACCACCATCGATAAACTCAGCCATGCCTTTGAAAACCTGTCCCTGCTGCAGGACGATGATGCAGCCCACCTGGAGTCGGTTGCGACAACAGAGGCACAACAAAAACAGGTGGCGCGCATTCTGGAAAACGGCATCCAGGTATCCGACCTGGTCAGCCTGCAGCAATTGCTTGATTCCGGCCTATCCGAAAAATCCCATAAGCTGGTTGAAGACCTGATCATTCGCGTCAAGCCCGTGCATAAAGTCAGAAGCCTGACCCAAATTGAAAACCTGCAGGGCGATGCGGGCTCGCTCGACGTCGGCCCCCTGGTCGATGACATTGCCAATAACGCGGAATTTTTCCAGGGCCTTAAACGCAAGGTGGCAGAGAATACCCTGTATCACCATATCCTGGTGTCCGACGATCACAGGGCGGCCAATATCCAGATCGAATTTAATGTTCCCGATTACGATTCGCCCAACCTGGTTAAAGCACACCAGGCGGTTCTGGATATTATCGATGCACAAGATACCCGCGATGCGATTCACTTCGGTGGAACGCCGGTCGTTAACGCTGAGATAGTTCACGTGCTGGAGCGCGATAACGGTATCTTTTTCCCGCTGGTCATCCTGATTATTGCATTCATCCTCTACATCAGCTTCCGTCGCTTCCAGGGTATCTGGATTCCACTGCTGATTGCCATACTGAGTGTTGTGTGGGCGATGGGTTTTATGTCCATGCTCGGCATCAAACAAAATGTGGTCACCACCGCGCTGCCGGTTTTCCTGATCTCCATTGCGGTGTGCGACTCTATCCACTACCTGAGTATGTATTACCAGAAATTAAAGCAACACGATAAACAAAGCGCGATCCAGGAGAGCCTGAAGAAATTATTTTCCGCCCTGTTCCTCACATCACTGACAACCATGATCGGTTTTTACTCCCTGACCATTACCGAACTGGTGCTGGTTAAAGAGTTCGGCATAGTGATGATTGCCGGTGTGTTTTTTGCGTTTGTCCTGACCATCGTACTCCTGCCCGCCTTATTGCAGCTGACCGAAAAGTCACAGCAGGGCAATAACCACAATACCGCTAAATCCAGTCTCATTGCTGATGCGATTACTGCACTGATCCAGCGTATCAACCATTTTTCACAACAAAAACACAGCCTGCTGCTGGTGTGTGTGTTGGTGTTTTCGGCGCTGGTGGGTTATTTGAGCTCGCAGATTCGCTTCGACCAGCACAACACCTCGTCCTTTGATAAGGACACCCGCCTGAGAATTGACGATGCCGTTTTGAACCAGCACCTCGGCGGCACCAGCCCGTTGAACATTTCATTCCATGCCAGCACCCAGGGGGCTTTTACCCAGGTTGATGTCATCCGCGCACTCGACAAGATTGAACAGCACTTACTGGAGCAATACCCAACCCTGGGCTATGCAAGCTCACCGGTGGATTACCTGAAGCGAATCCACCAGGTACTGACAGAAGCACCCGAATATGCACTGCCCAGGAACCTGAGTTCGGATCAAATTGCCCAATACTATCTGCTCTATGAAACCAGCAACGGACAGGAAATCCGCAATGTGCTGGACGATACCTACAGCCACGCACGCATTGCATTGTTGGGGCATACCGACCAGGCAAGTGAATGGAAAAAAATCATCCGCGAGAGCGATGCCTACATCAAATCGGTATTACCTGCCGGTATCAGCTACCACTTCAGCGGTGTAGGCAATATCCAAAAAGCCAACCTGGATGAAGTAATCAGCAGCCAGATGAACAGCCTGGTGGTGGGTGTGATATTTATCTTTGCCGCCATGGTTCTTGCCACCCGTTCGCTGTTGCTGGGCTTTATCGGGGTGATCCCATTGGCCTTGACGCTGGTCTCACTGTTTGCCTTTATGGCGGTGATGGATATCCACCTGGATATAGGCACGGGCTTAATCGCCGCCCTGGTTTTTGGTATCGGTGTCGATTACTCGATCCACTTTTTCACCCAGTTTAAAAACCATTACCACACCCAGGGCAAGGATCTGGAAACCGCTATCAGCGATGCGCTGACTGATATGGGCGCACCGGTGGTCATCAATTCGCTGTCACTGGCTGCCGGCTTCCTGGTGCTGTCCCTGTCCAGTTACTCACCCCTGGCCTACCTGGGCATGTTTGTGGCCGGCGCTATGGTGCTCTGTGCTGTCTGGGTACTGTTCCTGGTGCCTATGCTGCTGCGCACCTTCTGGACCAGCAAGCTTGAAATCCCCAGCGCACAGGCAGCTGTCGCCGACGTAAAGGACTAGATCATGATGACACTCAAGGAGGATATCAGCCCGACGCCCGCGCAGATGCGCGGGCCCATTCCCTCGCTGGATAATACCTTTCGCTCGCTGCTGGCTGATCTGCTGCCTTATCGCACCCGCTGGCAGGCATGGCGCTCACGCCTGGCCCTGGGGTTGTTAAAACTGGCCAATGTGCCGGTACAGAAAAAACTGCTTCGCTTGCAGGCAGAGGGCCCTTGCGATTGGTTTGCCGAAAGTATCCAGCGCACCTATCTCGAATGTCGGGAAAGCCTGGCCTTTTTCAATGCCTATCAGGTGCACCTGTACACCGATGAGCAAAAAACCCTGTTTGAGCGGGCCGCACAGGTATTGGCCAGTGTGCAAAAAATGGTGATTACCGATGACACCTTTGCGCGCTCTTGTCGCACCTACCGTGTGGCTGAACCCGAGTGTGACAACCTGGTGGAACCGCCAGCTGCAGGCTACGGCGTGCTGTTGGTCAATGGCCAGATGCTGGTATTACCCCATACCTTGCCTGCCTCGGCAGACAAGCTCCAGCAGTGGTCGCTGATATCAAAACAGCGGGCGACTTACGACACCGCCACCCTGAGCCTGGGTGAAGCCAGTGCCCTCGCGCGGCAGGATTGGTATGAACTGTTGCACGCCGCGCGCGCGTGTCACGAATTTAGCGAAGCGCTCAATGTGCTGCGCTCTGCCGATTTCATTCTCTGTCTGGATATGGACCAGGCGCTGTCACTGTCCAACCGCTTTTTTGATAAGGCGATCCAGATTGTTGTTGATCCGGTCTCAACCTATTTGATTTTCGAACATGCGGCGGTCGATGGACAGCATGCAATTTCCATGGGCGAAGCCCTTGCCGCCAATTGCGATCAGGCGCCCCACACCTGGATAGAATTTTTATCGCCCACCGATAATAGCAATATGCACCTGTGGACCACCCGCGTCGTGCATCCCTCTGCGGCGCAACTTGACAAGGCACATCAATACCTCGAACAGGTCTCCAGCGAATTTGTGCGCAAGCGCCACTGGTTTCCCGAGCTGGATGCACAATTTTTTGCGTCGATTACCCAACAGGTGAATGGCGCAGTTTCTGTCGATAACATCATTCAATTGGCCATGGCACTGGCTTTTTTCCGCACCAATGGACGCGTGCCTAGCGTCTATGAACCTGTGAGCCTGGCGCACTTGCCGCCCCGGCGCCTGGATTTTATATCGCCCCTGTCGACAGCGGCGGTCGATGTTATCCAGTCCCTCGATAAGGGCGACCCGGTGCAGGTACGCGAACAACTGCTGGCCGCCATCGCCAGCCATCGCGCCAGGATTCGCCAGTCAAAAAAAGGCGAGGGCGCGCTCGCACATTTACTGGCATTGGCCAGTGCGGAATTTCCCGACAATAAACAGCGCTGTGTACGCATCCAACGCAGGCGTCGCCGCTTGATGTCACGCTTGAGCCACAGCATCGGTTTTTTGGCGCACCGCGACATGATGGTATCCAATGGCGGCACCAGTCCCTACCTGGAAAGTTTCAGCACTATCGTGCACCAGCCCGATATGCTGGGTGTGGGTTATCTGATAGGCGCGCGCGGTTTAGCGCTGGACCTGCAACTGCACGGCGCCTGCAAGGAGGCAATCGAGCCGGGCCTGTTCATCCACCACTTCACCCAATCGCTCCAGGACCTGGTGCAGGTACTGCTCCCCGGCGTCAACCAGGGTACAGCAGCTTATCAACCCGCCGCCGCAACACACACCGCCAGCGCTGTTCACCATCCCTTACTGACCAAGGGCGGTGCAACAGCGCATGCCAGGATGCCCCTCGCCCAACAGGAAACTTCTTTATGACTTCCCCGGTTTCACGCCAACTGTGCCTGCACGATGCACTGGAATTACCCTGTGGCCAGGTACTGCCCAACCGCATCGCCAAGGCCGCCATGACCGAAGGCCTGGCCGATGCCAGTAATCGCGCTACCCCTGCCCACGCTCGCCTGTACCGCCAATGGGCAGCGGCGGGTATGGGCTTGAGCCTCACCGGCAATGTGATGATTGATCGCCAGCATTTGGAGCGCCCCGGTAATGTCGCTATTGTGAATCGCGATCTCTATCCCGAGCTCAGTGCCTGGGCCCGCGCTGCGAAACCGGCTGCCGGGCACTGCTGGATGCAGATCGGCCACGCCGGTCGCCAGACCCCCAGGTACGTCAATCCCACGCCCAAGGGCCCATCGCGTTCGCACCTGCAATTGCTCGGGCAATTCGGTGAAACCCGGGCCTATAGCCACCGTGAAATCCTGGCGCTGGTGGAGCGTTTTGCCGATGCCGCCTGGGTGGCAAAAGCCAGTGGTTTTACCGGGGTCCAAATCCACGCGGCCCACGGTTTTTTGCTCAGTCAATTCCTCTCGCCGCTCATCAACCAGCGCACCGATCAATGGGGCGGCAACCTGGCCAATCGCGCCCGCCTGCTGCTGACCAGCATCGAAGCGGTACGGGCACAGGTCGGCCCCCATTTCCCGATTTCGGTGAAATTAAATTCCGCCGACTTCCAGGCCGGCGGCTTCTCACTGGAAGAATGTATCCAGGTGGTTAAGTGGCTCAATGGATTAGGTGTGGATTTGCTCGAAGTGACGGGCGGCTCCTATGAAAAACCGCAGATGATCGGTTACGAAAAAGTGACCGCGGATAATCGTTATTCCGCCGAGCGCAACACCCCGGTTGCCAAAACCCTGAAACGCGAAGCCTACTTCCTCGAATACGCCAAAGTCATTCGCCAATACGCGCGTATGCCGCTGATGGTGACCGGCGGTTTCCGCACGCGCGCCGCCATGGAGGATGCCCTGAATTCCGGTGCAGTCGATATGATTGGCCTGGCGCGCCCGTTTGTGGTCGATCCACAGATCGCCAGGCCGCTCTTAAACGGCGACCTGCAGACCTTGCCCAACATGGAAGCGCAACTCGCGCGCAAACCCTATTGGATAGGCCCGAGAAGCCCGCTGTTTTTATGCCGCCTGATCAATATCCAGGGCCAGCAGGGTTGGTTTTACCACCAATTGCGGCGCCTGGGCAAAGGCAAGGCACCGGATTTATCCATGGGGGTACTGGGCGGCTTGATCAGTTATGTGTTCAACGAGCGCAGGGCGGCGCAGCGCCTGGAAAAATCCCGACAGTCATTATTGGTTCGCGGAGAATAGATGATGGAAACACAACTCACGACAGGTTTTGATGCACAGGTTGATGTGCTGGTCATAGGCTCCGGCCCCGCCGGCTGCACCACCGCCCTGCGCTATGCCCAGGAGGGATTGCGGGTGGCGCTGGTTGAGCGCAAGCGCGCCATGGATTCCTTCAAGCCGGTCTGCACGCACTTTATCCAGGGCTGTGCAACGCCGGTACTGCAAAAGATGGGTGTGCTCGACACCCTGAAAGCGGCGGGTGCGGTGCGCAACGATATTCACATTTGGACGCGCTACGGCTGGATCAAACCGGAAGTGGATGCCGATGCACAGCACCACGGTTATGTTATCCGCCGCTCCACCCTCGACCCTATCCTGCGCGATGCCGCACAGAACCATCCCAATATCGAACTCTATATGGGATGGCGCCTGGTAAAATTAATCGAGAATGAACAGCAGGACATTATCGGCGCCGAGATTGACAGTGCCGAACAAAAACGCACCCTGCGCCTTGCTGCACAGCTCACCGTGGGCGCCGATGGCCGCAATTCCGCCGTCGCCGAGGGTTTGCCGATCCGCATACACAGCACCGAAAACAAACGCACGTTTTTTGTCAGCTATTACGAAAATTTGCAACTCACGTCCGGCGCGATTTCCCAGCTCTGGTTTTGGAAAAAAGACATCGCCTACTGCTTCCCGTCCGATGGCGGTGTCACGCTGATGTGCCTGGGTATCCACGAAGACAACATGGCGCAATTCAAGGACAACCCGGAGCAGGCATTTCACGATTATTTCAAACAATTAACCGATGGCCCGGCCATGGACATGGCCCAGCGGGTCGCGCCGGTAACCAAGGGAAAGCACATGCACACCCAGCGCCGCTACCATGATCGCTCCGGTGTTGCCCTGGTGGGCGATGCATTGCTGGGCATTGATCCCTTTGCCGGAACCGGCATCGGTTGGGCAATACAGGGCGGCGATTGGCTGGTTGAAGAAACCCTGCCCGCACTCAAGGCACAATCACCGACACACTTGCGTCAGGCCTTGGCGCGTTACACCCAGCTTCATGAAACCCGCCTGCGCGGTCATACCTGGATGATTTCCAATTATTCCTCGGGGCGCGATTTCAATTATGTGTTTCCACCCGAGCGTTTGCTGTTTGCAGCGGCCGTGGACTCACCGGAAATCGCCAGGGTACTGGACCTGTTTTTAAATCGGGTGATCAGCCTGCGCCAATTAATCACACCCAAATTCCTGCTGCATGTGCTGTGGGTCAGGCTGAGGCTGTTATTACTGGGTCGCCAGCCCTGGCTGAACACGTCAGCAGAGAGAGGTTAAGCCATGTCATCTTCTGTGGTGATGCCCATTGCTGTCATTACCGGGGGTTCTGCCGGAATCGGTTTTGAACTGGCCTGCAGGGCGTGTGAAAACGGTTATCGCCCCTTATTGATTGCACGCCATCCGGATGCACTGTCGGCCGCAGCCGATCAGTTGCGCACTCGTTATCGCATTGATCCGCTCCTCTGGAGCGCCGATCTGGCCGATGCACAGGAGCGCCAGCAATTAATTGAGCGATTGCAAACCATTGCAACCGACATCGAAATGGCGGTGTTGTGTGCGGGTATCGGTTTTGGTGGCGCCCTGCACGAAAATACCTGGGAGGCAGAACACCAGGTGTTGCAGGTCAATCTGGTAGGCTTGGTACAATTGTCGCAAATTTTTTGCCAATGGTTTGCCCAGGCACAACGCGGCACCTTATTGAATGTCGCCTCGCTTGCCGGTTTCCAGCCCGGCCCCTATTTCGCCAACTATTACGCCAGCAAAGCCTATGTGCTGCATTTTACCGAAGCGCTGGCGCTGGAGATGCGTCCCTATGGTGTACAGGTATCTGTCCTTTGTCCGGGCACCACAGGCACAGGCTTCCATCAAAAAGCCGGCATTGATAAAACCGAATTGGCACGCGGGCTGTTTGGCATTGTGATGACCCCCGAAGCCGTCAGCCGCATTGCCTTGCGTGAACTGTCGCGCAAGCGGGTGGTAATAGTGCCGGGTTTATTAAATCAACTGGCGGCCTGGAGTGTTCGCTGGGTGCCGCGTTCCTGGGTGCGCGCCATTACCGGATGGATGAATGCACAACCTGCGCTGGCCGCTGTTAAAAATGGATAAGGAGATTTGCATGACCTTTACCAAACGTCCCTTCATTCGCTGCGGGCTGTTAGCGTCCGGCGCACTGTCGCTGCTGATGGCATCACTGGTGCAGGCGGATGAGTGGCAGATAAGCCTGGGGACAGAAGTGCGTTATTTTCCCGGGGATGGCCTCTATGAAAATGCGGGTGATCGCTGGGCCTTTAACCTAGAAGTTGAAAACCACTGGTCTGTCCTCAACGATAGTGACTATCCCCTCTATATCAATTTGCATGGCCAATTTCGCCAGGCTGCCGCCACTGCCGATGATGATCGCAATCGGGTGGATTTTCCCGCGTTAAACCTCGCGCAATTTCGCGATGGCTGGGAATGGACCTTGGGCATGGACAAACTATTCTGGGGCGTTGCCGAATCGCAGAACCTGGTCAATATCGTTAACCAAACCGATTTGCAAGCATCGCCGGATGGCAAAGACCGATTGGGCCAATGGATGGCGCGCACCAGCTGGCACCATGACACTTTCGGCTCCTGGGATTTTTTACTGCTTCCGCACTTCAGGGCGCGCGATTTCAGTAATAGCCGCAGCCGCCTGGCACTGCCACTACCGGTTCTGGGGCGCGATGCCTACGAATCCGGTGACGGTGATAATCACCTGGATTTCGCCAGCCGCTGGAGCCACCAATGGGGCGATTTGACAACCGGGCTTTCCTATTTCAACGGCACCAGCCGCGCACCGGATTTACAACTGGTCATCGATAACACCCACCCATCACAACCCCTGGTACTGCAACCCTTCTATGCCCAAATTGAACACACAGGTTTTGATGCACAATGGATTCTGGGTGAATGGCTGTTAAAAGCCGAAGCGATTTACCAGACCAGCCATAGCGGTCATTACTGGGCATCCATTTCCGGTGTTGAATATACCTTTGGGCAGATCATGGATACCAGCTATGACCTGAGCTGGTACCTGGAATACCTTTACGATGATCGCCAGGCGCAAGCCCCCGCCGGTGTGTTGGAAAACGATTGGATGCTGGCAGCGCGCCTGTCATTTAATGACGAAGCCTCTTCATCGCTGTTGGTTGCTGTCTTTCGCGATGCGGAAGCCGATGAAACCATTGTGAAATGTGAAGGCAGTTACCGCCTGAGCGATCATCTATCGCTCGGCCTGGAATTGTGGACATTTGCCACCGGGCCATCCTATTCGCGTGACCCGGTCACCAGAATTCCCGCCCAGATTGTGGATACTGCCACCTATGGCAAACAGGCGCTCCTGAACGATGAAGATTTTCTCCAACTTTCTGTTACCTATTATTTCTAGGGAAAAGAGGATTTATTAGTTTATGTCTCGTTTAACCAACAACCGTCAAAACCCGCTTCACACATTCCTGAACCGCAGTGCAGCCATGCTCGGCATCCTGCTACTCTGCTGTGGTACAGCGATTACGGCAAACGCCGACACGGATAAAGGCCTGGCCATTTCGCAGGAGGCAGATAAGCGCAACAGCGGCTTTGTGGATTTCCGTGCAGAACTCACCATGCGCATTGTGAACACCCAAGGCGGTGAGAGTTTGCGCAAACTGGATATCAAAACCCTTGAAGGGGTTGAGGAGGGCGATAAAACCATCACGATTTTTACCTTTCCCAAAGATATTCGCGGCTCCGGCTTTTTAACCCACACCAAAAAAACAACCAACGACGATCAATGGCTGTATTTGCCGTCTATCAAGCGCGTTAAGAAAATATCGAGCAAAAATAAACGCAGCCCATTTTTTGGCAGCGAATTTGCATTCGAGGATTTATCCTCACAGGAAGTCGAAAAATACACTTATCATTATTTGAACGACGAGGTGGTGGATGGACTGGATAGCTATGTTATCCAGCGCACGCCCAATGACCCCGAATCGGCGTACAGCAAATTGATTGTGTGGATGGATAAAGAGCACCTGCAAATTCGCAAGATCGATTATTACGATCGCAAAGAGGCTTTGCTTAAAACCCTGACTGCAAGCGATTACACGCTCTATGAAGACAAATTCTGGCGCGCCAGCAACCTGCACATGGTTAACCACCAAAATAAAAAGCAGACCTTCCTGGTGTGGGAAAACTATCGTTTCAATACCGGCTTGAAAGACAGCGACCTGGAACAGCCCGCGTTAATGCGTCCGCTGACCGGTGGTTAACCACCGGTCAGTCGGCAGTGCCCGGCGCCACAAATCCCGCCGGGCAATCGATATGAAACTCCTCCTGCAAGAGAGTGACTATCTCATCGGATGGAACCTGGGTAATTTCCACTTGGCCGTGCCTGTAGCGCTTTAACTGGTTATCGACCAGGATGGATCTGCCCTGTGCAGAAAAGCGAATCGCCAGTGTTTTCTGCACAAAGATAGTATCGGGATGGGTGGAGTTGAAATAATTCGGCAGGCCCATGTCGATCCATGCCATGGGGTAGAGATCAAAGGCAAACTGGCGCTTCCACGCCTGCTCTACCCGCGCTTCGAGCAGGTAGGTATTTTCATCCAGCAGGGACAGGCGGAATTGATCATCATCCTGTTGCAGGATGCCATCCAACTGGCTCAGGGCAATAGGCGCACGAATCCCGAAACTGCCGAACCCCAGGTCACACAGGTAACGCTCGCTGCCTATCTCGACAATAATCACCACATGGGTTTTGGGGCGCAGGCTGGGATAAAACATCGGCCTTGCGCCGCAAATCCGGTAGTCGAATCCAATTGCATCCAGGGCCATGGCAAATACGCCATTCACCTCGTAGCAATAACCGCCGCGGTTTTTATAAATCAGTTTGTTAACCAGATCTTCCGGCACCAGGGACACAGCCTGGTGTGTCCTAACATCAATATTTTCAAAGGGAATGGAAAATAATTGGCAGCGCATAAGTTGCGCCAGGCACTCAGGATTTACCGAGGGAATGCCGGTAAATCCTATGCGGGCAAGATAGTCATCCAGTACAAAGTTGGTTGCAAGCATCAAAAAAATCCTTGAAGTCAGTTCCGGCGCTGACCATAAAGGATTGATGCCGATAAGGCAATCCGTTGCGCGACTTTACATAATCGGCGGCAGCTCAGCCGCAATATCCGCCTGGGTAATCCGGGTACGCGCCCGGTCACTGAGGTTTTGCAGGGTATTAATCACATCATTCGCCAGCCAACTGACGGACGCATCCGGATGGTTGACCAGGCTTTCAACAAAACCTATGTGTGTCTGGTTACCGGTGGAGCGCAGTGCAAGCAAGGCATCCAGTTTTACACCAATGTCTTCATCCTGTAACAGTGGCACAACTGCATTGGCAGCACTGACGTAACGGGTTTTGGCCAATTCCACCAGGACTTTTTGGCGATCCGCCGGATTTTCACTGCGCAGTCCTGCCTGCATGTCGGTGATTTGTTTTTCCAGCAGGCGGTTATCGCCGCGCATGGATAATACCTGGGCAGTGACGCGCTTGAGGTCTGTATTGGTCTGCTGGTGATAGAGGGTATCCAGGGCGTAGTCGGGCAGGTTATCGCGATTTTCTGCCAAATCGTAAACGCCCTTGCTGGCAATAGCGATATTCTCCCTACCGGGATTTTGCGCCAGGAACTCCTGGACTTTTTCAACAAATGAGCGGGGGTCACCATACGCCAGGGTTAACAGGTCTTTTAATATTTGCTCATGGTTGACTGCGGCTGAATCAGCTTCACCCTCTGTCGATGCAGTAGGCGACAGATCGTTTTTACCCGCGGCACCCATCGCCGAATTGGTTGAGCTTGCGAGCGACTGTCCTACCAGGTTCCCTGTCAACACGCGTTTGCTATGCAGTGTCGGCGCCTGTTGCGCTAACAAGGCTTCCAGTTCGGCAACCTTGTGTTCCAGGGACAGGATTTTTTGCTGGTGCGCGGAGTCACCCACCATCACACCGAATAGGCCGTAACTAATGCCTGCACCCAGAAGGGCGGCTAATAGCAGGGATATTTTGGAATTGCCAAGGATATTCATCGTTTACCTCTCGTCTTCCATTGGTTTCTCATTATTTTTATTGTTTGATCGTGAAATCTTGCAGGTAGCGATAAAAAAGGGGCAGATGATCCGCCCCTTTTTTGTTACAGCGTCCAACCGATATGTTGGCTGACACCCATTAGATGTCGCCGTAACCAATCGCGCCGTTGCAATGCAGCCATTCACTTCTGCCGTTACCGCCACCACAGGAGCCGTTTTGGTAAACGCCGGTGTTGTAGGTTTGGTCTTCCGATTGGCGAATGCTGCCATTGACACTGATGTAATCCACTTGTACATCGCGATTACCGGAGTCGTTGGTGTACTGCACCAAAGAGCCACCGGAGGCACTGGTCGTTGCGGTGTAGTTGGTCATGGTTGTGGTCAGGGTCCAGGTTGCCACATTGGTGTTACCCACACGCAGGGTAATGCTTTCACCACCCGCGGTACCGCGCGCACGGACAACAATGATTTTGCTACCGCCACCGGAGGCACTGGAGCTGGAACTGCTGTTGCCACCGCCACTGCTGCCGCCCTGGCTTACCGTAATGTCGGAACTGCCACGGCTTTGATAACCCTCGGTCGCCAGTACCTGATAATTGTGGTTACCCAAATTCAAGCCTTTGCTGGCCCAAAAGTTAGCGTGGTTGGCAAAGGTGATGGTGCCGGAGATATTACCGAACCCTTTTTTCGGATTCCTGACACTGAAGTATTGGTAAAAGGTTTGGTTACCATCAATCGACGGCTGGTTAACGCGCTGGCAGCGACGCACGTTGTAGGTGGCACCATCACTCTGGAAGCTGCCGTAGTCAGTGCCGCCGGAACAGCTGGCCGGGTTGTAGGAACCGTAGCTTTCGATCACGTAGTATTCGATCAGCGGACTCCGGGTCCAGCCATAGAGTGCCAGGTAGGAATTTTGGCTGCTATCAACACCGTAGTAACCGGAATAGCTGATAACGCGAGAACTGCTACCGGGATTCCAGCCTTTACCGCCCACCCAGTTATTGGTTGAGCTATTCCAGGATGATTGGTAACGACCGCCAGACAATAACGTCATGGACGCATCACCGGAATCTTTCCAGAAAGTGTAGTAAAAACCGTTGTTGGTGCCGGTTGAGTTACTGGTTAGGGTTTGTGCGCTCACTGCCGATGTACACAAGGCCGCTGCCCATGCGATTGAAACAATCACATTTTTTGTGTTTTGAAATATTTTCATTATTAAAATCTCCGGGATTTCGCCTCTCAACCAATACAGCCAATAGAGGAAGAGGGCTGTTGGAAGGCTGATTCCTGCTTGTTGCAAACAGGCGTTTATCGAGCGCCATACAGCTTTGCTGTTATTGTTAAAAAACGGCGTGGTCTTCTCGATGGATACTTGTATACCGCCAAATTTTAATATTGTCAATTTAACTTTAAGCTTATTGTCATAAAAACTATATAACGGGAATTTTATAAATAAGCTGATTAAATAACATCAGGATTTGAACGGCTTTTCATGGGAAAAAACGACGGTTATTTCCAGGTTCACGGCCATCCATAAGGGGCAAGTACATGCCCCTTATGGATAACGGATCAATTACAAACGACACCGCCGCCGCCAGTCCCCTGGCTGTTACAGGTACTGGTACTGATACAGCTGCGCGAATTTTCCCAGCCCCAACCACTGGTCTGGGTTTGGCAAAGCGGATAGAAAGTCCCCCACCAATTGCATTGGCAATTGCCGCCGGTATTACCGCCCGCACTGCTACTGCTACGACTGCTGCTACTGAGCGCGACACTGCTGCTGCCACCGGAGCTTGAAGGTGCAACAGCACGACCGGTGTTTGGATCAATCCTGCCCGGGCACAGGCCTTTGGCGCGCAAGTTAGTCGCTATTTGTGCAATCGCACTGTTGGTATTGGTGTAGCTGCCATCGTGCATCAGGATGACCTGGCCGTTTTGCAATTGGTTGGCCGCATTGGCAATCGCCGCTGCACTGGCCCCGTTCCAATCCTGTGAGTCCACATCCCAGGTCACCACACGCAAACCCAGCGCCTGGGCTGCCTGTTGGATCGTGGAATTGAGTTCGCCATAGGGTGGACGGAACAGCGTCGGCTTGGGCGCACCGGCATTCTGGATCGCCTGGTTGGTGCGGTTCAATTCATCGTAAACCTGCTGGTAGGTCCAGCTGGTCATGTGCGGATGGGTGTAACTGTGGTTGTGCACCTCTCCCACACTCAGCTGTTGCGACATCAGGTGCGCATTGCTGGCAACGTTATTGCCCTGGTTAAACCAGGTTACCGGTGTCAGGTTATTTTGCCGCAGCAGGTTTACCAGGGTGGCGGTGTTGGAATTAGGGCCATCATCAAAGGTGATGCCGACATAACCGCTACAGTTGCTACCTCCACCACCGGTATTGCCGCTGCTGCTATTACCGGCACTGCTGTTACTGCCACCATTACCACCGCTGCAATTGCCACTGAAGCAATCGTAGGTGTAACCAAAACCTATCTCACCGTTACAGTGCATATTTTCCGAATAGGAGCCACCACCGCAACGGCCATTGGCATAAACCGCGCTGTTGTGTTCCATGTCTTCCGCCTGGCGGGTTTCACCATTCACGATAATGTAATCCACGACTACGTCGCGGCCACTGGCATCGTTATCGAACTGTACCTGGATATCACCCGACGCATTACCGCTGTATAGGTAATTCTGGAAGCTGGTCCCCAAAGTCCAGTTGGCAACCACCGCACCACCTACGCGGAGGTTAATGTGCTCGCTGCCGTTTGCACCGCGAGCGCGAACGGTAATACCGCCGCTGCTGCCACCGCCCGTACTTGAATTCACACTGGAACTGGCGCCACCGACACTGCTGGTACCACCACCACTGGTACCTTCGCTAACGGTAATGTCGGAACTGCCACGGCTTTGGTAACCCTCGGTCGCCAGTACCTGATAATTGTGGTTACCCAAATTCAAACCCTTGCTCGCCCAGAAATTAACGTGGTTGGCAAAGGTAATGGTACCGGAGATGTTGCCGAACCCTTTTTTCGGATTCCTGACACTGAAGTATTGGTAGAAGGTTTGGGTACCATCAATCGAGGGTTGGTTAACGCGCTGGCAGCGACGCACGTTATAGGTGGCACCATCACTCTGGAAGCTGCCGTAGTCAGTGCCGCCGGAGCAGCTGGCCGGGTTGTAGGAACCGTAACTTTCAATCACGTAGTATTCGATCAGCGGACTCCGGGTCCAGCCATAGAGCGCCAGGTAGGAATTTTGGCTGCTATCAACACCGTAAGAACCGGAATAGCTGATAACCCGCGAATTATTACCAGGATTCCAGCCTTTACCACCCACCCAGTTATTGGTGGAGTTGCCCCAGGATGATTGGTAACGACCGCCAGACAATAACGTCATGGACGCATCACCGGAATCTTTCCAGAAGGTGTAGTAAAAACCGTTATTGGTACCCGTTGAATTTGAACTCAGGGTTTGGGCATTGACCGATATTGCGCCCAGTGCCACGGCACCCATGAGTGTCCTGACAACACATTTGCCGAGTGTGGGAAGTTTCATTATTCATCTCCGCTGTTGAAACGCCAATCCTGTCAATTGCAGACAGGGGTTAATCGAGTGCCTGGCGGTTTCACTGTTATTGTTAAAAACAGCCTGACAACATCGAGGCGGTTTATTTATAGCGGCAATAACATATTGTCAATTGAACTATAATTATATTTTTATTAGCACTAGCATCACGCAATTGATATAGCGATATGTTGCTTGAAAGCAGGATTTTTTAATGGTTTTTTTACGGAAAAACGTTTATTGGCCTGTGCATTACTGGCCTATTTTTTTAAATTTTCTATCGCTATATCAGCGCCAAAAAATCACCTGCTAAAATATTTTTATTTGTAAATATATTGTGGGTTTTTAAATACGGAAAGAAAAAATTTAACGCGACATTGCTAAAGTAAAAATCCAAAAAAGTAATAATTATGAGAATTTTTTTGACTTATTTCATCGTTGAAACGAATGTTCATTTATTAAATATCATTATTTTTTGCGTTATGGATATTAATCGCGCCGGATTTCTGCGGCAGGCGCGTCACCAGGTAAATACCGCCACACACCAGCAGCAATGCCATCAGGTACTTCCACTCCATCATGGTTTCCCCCAGGAATACGGCTGACAATAAGACACCGAATACGGGAACCAGAAAATTAAAAATAGTGACCATGCCGACCGGGTTGTATTTTAACAAGGTCCCCCACAGGGCAAAGGCGGCCGACGACAGCAGGGCGAGGTAAATCAACAAGAGTGTCGACTGCCAATCAAAATGCCCCAAGTGACCACCGGTGCCCCACCCCAATAACATCAATGCCACCCCACCAATAGCCAATTGCCAGGCTGTCATCAACAGCACATCCATCTGCTGGGAAATATGCTTTCCATAAATAGACGCTGCCGCCAGGATAAACGCGGCAATCACAATAAAACCTTCACCGTACAGTGAAACCTCAACATCCAACAGGCTGTTATTAAAATTAACTGCCAATACGCCGGCAAAGCCAAAGATACAGCCCAGGGCTTTACGGTGGTTGAGGCGGTCGTTGTGATAAATAACGTGTGCAAGCAACACACTGAAGAAAGTGCCCGTGGCATTGAGGATAGAGGCTTTGACCCCGGTGGCATGGGCCAGGCCAATATAGAAGAAAATATATTGGAGCATGGTTTGTGTTAGCCCCAGGATACTGGTCTGGCGCAACTGTGCCATGCTGGAAAAACCCAGGGATTTTCCCGTTAATTTGGCGAGCAACAGCAACAATAATCCCGCCAGCAAAAAGCGGTAACCGGCAAACAACATTTGCGCGGGGATATCATCGCGCGCGATGCCCAACAGGGTATAACCACTTTTAATGGCGGGATAGGCGCTGCCCCATAAGAGCGTGCACAGGATGGCGCACAGGAAAAGTACATAGCGGCGGGTAAAGACAGAGTCTTCCGGGTTACTCATGGCAAAAAAACTCTCTGGAAAATAGACACTGCATCAAGCTGGACGCCATTATTTTTCGCGCGCTGTTTGCAAGTATTCACACATCAGGCGCGCACCGTCCAAAATACGCAAGGTGTGGCGCTGGATAATATCCGGCGGGATAAAAAATAAATTCTGTTGCTGCACCGCTGTTAATTTGGGGTATTGCTTCCAGGTATCCAGCCACTCGGGGCGCTCTTCACCCATGCCACTGGCAATAATCGCATCCGGGTTGCGACTGATAACGGATTCCTCATTAATTTTAGGTGCGATGGAAAGCGCATCGGCAAAAATATTTTCACCGCCACAGAGTTTCATCACATCGCTCACCAGGTGTTGGCCATTGAGTGTTTGCAGAGGACTGTTCCACACCTGGTAAAACACACTGACGGTTTTAGCGTTGCTGTATCGCTCACGCAGCTGGTTAAGTTGTTGTTGCCATTGGTGCGCGCGCTGGTTGGCAATCGCCTCGGTGCCGGCAAGTTTGCCGATGGTCATCACTTCGTCGGCAATATCATCCAGGGTGCGCAGCTCATCGACATAAACCGTCATCCCCAGGCGCTCCAATTGTGCGGCGACCTGCGGGCCATTGCCCGATATCCAGCCGAGCACCAGGTCCGGTTTGCGCGCTAATACTTCCTCGTAATTAATCGCGTTATATCCGCCGACTTGCGGCAGCTTGAGTGCAGCCGCGGGATAGTTGCTGTAATTCACGGCGGCGATCAGCTTATCGCCCGCACCGGCGCTGTAGACGTTTTCGACAATGTGCGGCGCCAGGGCGATGATCGTTTGCGCCGGTTTTGACAGGCGGATGACTTTACCGCGCGCATCCGTGACCACAATATCCTGACTGACTTCGGGTTGCCGATCCGCAATCGGCGCTGCGTAGCCAGCCGTACTGAAAGCCAGACTCAACAGGCACAGCATATTAAGCGGACGGATAAAGGACATTGGCGTTGTTCTCACGGGGGAATTCCTCGGCAATCGATGATGCAGGTTATTTTTGCGCCGCGACCAGTTTCACCAGCGCCTGCCCTAAACGCTCGCCATTATCAGGCGGCAGGCCGATACGCAACCAGGCGGGCACGGTTTCAGCGGCGGCATTCACCGGCTCACCTGTCAGCTCCTCATCACCGGTTTCATAACACCAGCGGGTGAACAGACCCTGCCTGGCCAGGTAGCAATACAACTGGTACAGGGGTTTGCGCGCACCGGTCAGGGTGGTAAATAAACCGGCACTGCACACCTCAAATCCCTTACCCAATACCTGGTTCAACTGCTGTTCCAGTTGTTGTGCATGGGCAGTGATACGCGCCCGCTGAGCAGTGTGCCAACAGCAATCTTTTAGGGCGCGGGTACCAATCCAGAGGGCTGGATGATTGATCACCCAATCATCCAGCTTATCTTCCAGGGCTTGGCGCGGACTGCCCGTACCCAACAAAAACCCCAGGCGCAAACCGGCCAAGCCGAAGAATTTACCCAGGGAGCGCAGGATAAACAGGCGCGGGCAGTATTTCAGTAAATGGGTAGCGCTGAGCGAGCGGCGGTAATCGACAAAGGCCTCATCTATCAGCAAATAACCACTTAGCTGGTCATGCAAACCGGCTAACTGATTCGGGTCTATCGCTTCAGTCGTCGGGTTATTGGGGTTGATCACCACCGCATGGTCTACCACCCCCGTGCTGACCAGGGCCTGTAACTGCACCAGGGTTTGATATTCATAACACTGGTGGCCCACCGCTCGCCAAGCCTGGTCATGCGCACGATAGCCGGGGTTAGGAATAGCGACCCGGCCCGGCGGCAAACCCTGTGCAAAGCGTCGGATAGCATACTGGCTGCCAGGCAATGCCAGTAACTTGTCGGCGGCGACACCATAGTAATTGGCGGCCGCATTGAGCAGCGGCGCCAGGTCGCCGGGCAGGCGCTGCCACACCTCGGCGGGTACTTCCGGCACCGGGTAGGACCAGGGGCTGATGCCGGTGGACAAGTCCTGCCAGCGCAGGAGCGGCGTGCCAAAGCGCGCCTGGGCGTACCCCAGGTTGCCGCCATGGCGCGGCGCCTGGCAGGCCTGCAAGTCCAGGGTCATAAGGAAACTCCATTCAACAGGGTATCTGCCAGGGCAAAGATGCCTGAAACAACAATGAAGGACACCAATAGCAGCAACACCGCGCGCCTGACCAGGGCCAGGGCCCGACCTATATCGGCGCGGGTCGCAGGCCTGCCGCAGGTCGCGGGCTTGGTTTCCCACTGGCCCTGGTAACAGGCCCCACCGCCCAAGCTGATATTGAGTGCACCGCTGCCGGCGCAAATAACCGGCCCGGCATTGGGGCTGGCCCAGTGACGGGCAAAGCGACGCCAACTGCCCAGGGCACTCGCAGTATCACCCACCAAGGCAAAGGCCAGGGCGGTAAGGCGCGCAGGAACCAGGTTGAGCAGGTCATCCCAGCGGGCGGCAGCGCGGCCAAAATAATTGAAGCGCGCCGAGCGATAGCCCCACATGGCATCCAGGGTATTGCTCAGGCGATACACCAGTGCCCCTGCCGGGCCCAGCAGGGTAAACCAAAAGAGCGGGCCGACAATCGCGTCCGAGGTGTTTTCCAGCAGAGTTTCCAGGCTGGCGCGCACCACCTGGGACTCATCCATCGCCGCGCAGTCGCGACTGACAATGTGCTGCACCGCAGCGCGCCCGGCGGGCAGGCTTTGGGCCAGGGCGCTGTCCACGTCGCGCACATGCTCCTCCAGGCTGCGCCAACCCAGGCTGGCGTAAAGCACCACCGCGCCAAAGGCCAGGGCAAGCAGCGGCACTTGCGCCACCAGCCACCACCACAGCAGTGCACTGGCAAGCCCCAGGGGCACTACCAGTAACACCAGGGCAACAGCACCTTTTAGCAGGGCCAAGCCTCTCTGGCCCGGGTGAGTATTCAAACGTGCCTCCAGGGCGGAGGCCAGGTTGCCGAACCCCACCAGGGGATGGAAACGCCTGGGTTCACCCAGGAGGCGATCTGCCAATACGCCTGCCAACAGCGCCGCGGCAATTAACACGGGTACTTACTCATGGCTGCTTTTCAAACTCAGCGGCAAACCGGCGACCACCAGGCTGACCTGTGCACAGCGCTGGGCCAGGGCCTGGTGCAACCAGCCGCTGGCATCCACAAATTCCCGACTGAGCCGGCCCAGGGGAATCACCCCTGAACCCACTTCGTTACTGACAAATAACCAGCGCGGCGGGCGCCCGGCGGCCAACTGGCGATCGATTTGCGCCAGCAGGTGCGCGCGCTCCTGCGGCCAGCAACCGGCGTGCAGGCAATTGCTGATCCACAGGGTCAGGCAATCGACCAGCACTATGTCGGTGTCCCGGCTACGGGACAGTGCTTCGGCCAGGTACAGGGGCTCTTCCAGGGTGCACCATTGGCCCTGGCGGTCAGCCTGGTGCCGGGCAATACGCGCCTGCATTTCGGCATCACCGGCCGTGGCGGTGGCCAGGTACACCAATTGTCCACCCCCCTGCGCTTGCCAGTGTTCGGCGCGCGTTTGCGCCAGCCGGCTTTTGCCGCTGCGGGCACCGCCCAATATCAATTCCATAGCATCGTTTCCGGGCGTTGAATAGGTGAGGGATTATTCATTGATCACCACCGGTTTGCCCGTTACCGGGTGCGACACCACACAGACGCGGGTGGCGAACAGGGGGTTGATTACCGCGGCGGTGAGCACCTGTTCGGGCGTGCCCTGGGCGCAGCAGCGGCCGCCGCTCAAGGCGATCAACCGGTCGCTGAAGGCACCCGCCAGGGTCATATCGTGCAAAGTCATCAAGACAGCCACTCCGGTACCGGCCAGGTCGCGCACCGCCTGCATGCACTGCCACTGGTGGCCTATATCCAGGCTGGTGACCGGCTCATCCAATAACAGCAGGCGCTGGCCGGCGTCTTCGGCGCGCCAGATTTGCGCCAGCACCCGCGCCAGGTGGATGCGCTGCTGCTCACCGCCGGATAGCAGGGGGTAGAGCCGCCCGGCCAGGTGGCCCACATCCAGCGCGGCCATGGCCGCGTGGCAAATCTCCTCATCCAGGTGCGCACCCGTGGCATGGGGGGTGCGGCTCATGGCCACCACCTCCAGGCCGGTAAAGGCAAACTCCAGGTGATTGCGCTGGGCCAGTATCGCCATCTGGCGCGCCCGCGCCAGGGGTGCCAGGGCGCCGATTGGCTGGCCGCAGAGCTGTACCTGACCCCGGCTAATGGGCAGGTCGCCGCCAATCGCGCGCAACAGGCTGGATTTGCCCGCGCCGTTGGGGCCGATAATCGACAGTATCTCGCCAGGCGCGACGCTCAGGCTGAGGTTATCCAGCAGTAGCAGGCCATCGACCGCCAGGCTGAGCTGGTCGACATGCAGCACGGCAGGGCTGTTCGGAACCGGGCTCATTGCATCCCCCCGCGCCGCTGGTATAGCAAGTAGATAAAGAAAGGTGCACCCACCAGCGCAGTGACCAGGCCCACGGGCAGTTCGGTGGGGGCCACTGCCACCCGCGCCAGGGTATCGGCCAGCAGCAGCAGGCTGGCGCCGCCCAGGGCACTGAGCGGCAGCAGCAGGCGATGATCCGGCCCCACCCACAGGCGCAGCATATGGGGCACCACCAGGCCGACAAAGGCGATGGAGCCCGCCAGGGCCACCGACAAGCCCACCCCGGCCGCGACCAGCAGGATCAGGCGGGTTTTCAAGCGCTCCACATCTATACCCAGGTGGCGCGCCTGGGATTCCCCCAGCAGCAAGGTATTCAGGGCCAGGGCGAAGCGCGGCATAGACACCAGCAACAGCGCCAGTATCACCAGCATAAGGATGGCACGGGGGTAGTCGGCCGCATCCAGGGCGCCCATGCGCCACAGGCTCATGCGGCGCAGTGCTTCGTTATCGGCAAAAAACTCCATCAGCCCGGTAAAGCTGGCGGCCAGGGCCGAGGCGGCAATACCCATCAACAGCATGGTCGCCACCGAGGTGCCGGACACCGAGGTCGCCACGCGATATACCAGCCATACCGTGATCAGACCACCAGTAAAGGCGCCCAGGGAAACCAGCGACAAACCGGCCAGCATACCGACGCCGGTACTGCCGAGGAAAATAACCAGGCTGGCGCCCACCGAGGCGCCGGCGGTGACACCGATCAGTGAGGGGTCGGCGAGCGGGTTGCGAAACAGGCCCTGCAACCAGGTACCGCACATGGCCAGCACCGCCCCCACGGCCGCCGCCAGCAGGGCGCGCGGCAGGCGCAGGGAGAGGATAATTTCCGCCTTGTAACCGGGCAGGGGCTGGCCCATCAGTGCAGCCACCAGCTCCCGTGTACTGATAGCGCTGGAGCCCAGGGCAACAGCCAGCACAAAGCTCAGCCCCAGTAACAGCGACAGCAGCCACCAGGCCCAGTGCCGCGCGATCCGGCGCGCCAGCGCATTCATGGTGCGGCTCCCGCACTGGCGTACAGCTGTGCCAGCCAATCCGGTTTCAGGTGGGCCTCCAGGGTATCGGCCAGGCGCTCCAGCTCGCGCTCGCGCCGGGTCGCCAGGTCGAAGGGTTGGTTATCCTGTACCGCCAGTCCCGCCCACTCCAGCAACAGCTGCAAAGCCTGGGGATGGTCAAAAATACCGTGCATATAAGTGGCCAGTATCTGCCCGTCGGCACTCACCGCACCTTCCGGATGCCACCCGCATTCCCGCTCAACCCGGAGCAGCGGCTTGTCCAGCGCCGGCCCGGCGGAGATACCGCAATGGATTTCGTAGCCGTTGAACGCAGCGCTGTGCTCGGCCAGGTGTACCTGGCCCTGCCGGTTGTACAGTTGTTTGTGGGGTTTGAGGTGGGTGTGCAGTGCCAGGTAACCAAACCCCGTTTCGCTGCCCGGTTCGGCCTCTATGCCCTCGGGGTCTTCCACCCGCTCACCGAGCATTTGCAGACCGCCGCAGATACCCATGAGTTTGCCGCCATAGCGCAGGTGGCGGTCGAGCATGGTGTGCCAATCGTGCTGTTTTAACAGGGCCAGGTCAGCGCGCACATTTTTACTGCCGGGCAGTATCACCAGGTCGCAGGGGGGCAGGGGTTCGCGCACGGAGACAAAGTGCAGGTTAACGGCCGGGTGCAAACGCAGGGCGTCAAAATCGGTGTGGTTGCTGATGCGCGGCAATACCGGCACCACAATATTCAGCGCGGCCTGTGCCGGCGGTGGTTGCCGGCTGATGGCATCCTCCGCATCCAGGTGGAAATCGGGCAGATAGGGCACCACGCCCAGCACCGGTTTGCCGGTGCGTGCCTCCAGCCAGTCCAGGCCCGGCTGCAACAAGGCAATATCGCCGCGAAAGCGGTTGATCACAAAACCGATAACCCGCGCCTGCTCGCTCTCGCTTAATAAATCCAGGGTGCCGACCAGGTGCGCAAAGACACCGCCGCGATCAATATCGGCAATCAATATCACCGGGCAATCGGCAGCTTCGGCAAAGCCCATATTGGCGATGTCGTTGGCGCGCAGGTTAATTTCCGCCGGGCTGCCGGCGCCCTCCACCAGCACAAAGCCGTAGTGCGCTTGCAGGCGCGCGAAGGATTCAAATACCGCTTGCCGGGCCGTGTTTTTGTAGTGGTGGTAATCCAGTGCCTGCATAGTGCCGATGGCCTTGCCCTGGATAATCACCTGGGCGCCGGTATCAGACGCCGGTTTGAGCAATACCGGGTTCATATCGGTATGGGGTTGCAGGCCGCAGGCCTGGGCTTGCAATGCCTGGGCGCGGCCAATTTCGCCGCCATCGCAGGTAACAGCGCTGTTGAGCGCCATGTTTTGCGGTTTGAAGGGCGCCAGGCACGCGCCGCGCCGGTACAGCAGGCGCGCAAGACCGGCCACCAGGGTACTTTTACCGGCATCGGAGGTAGTGCCCTGCACCATCAGGCATCTGGCCTGTGGAATCTGGCGGCTGGTTGCTGAACCCGCCATGCCTAGTAGTCGACGCCCTGGCGCGCCTTGATGCCCGCCTTAAAGGCGTGCTTGAGGTCTTTGACTTCCGACACGGTATCCATCAGCTCCTGCAGTGCAGTGCCGCCACCGCGGCCGGTCACAATCACACTCTGCTCCGATGGTCGCTGGGCGATCGCCTGGAGCACGCGCGCTTCATCGAGGTACTGGTAGCCGAGCATATAGGTGAGTTCGTCCAGCACCACCAGGTCGTAGCCGGGGTCGGCGAGCATCCTGCTGGCGTGTTGCCAGGTGGCTTCGGCGGCGGCGATGTCGGCACTGCGATCCTGGGTATTCCAGGTAAAGCCGGTGCCCATCTGGTGCAGTTCAACCTGTGGACACTGGTTTTTCAGGTACAGCTCTTCACCGGACAGCTGGGCGCCCTTGATAAATTGCACCACGCCTACCTTCTGGCCATAACCCAGGGCGCGCAGCACCATGCCAAAGGCCGAGCTGGATTTGCCCTTGCCGTTACCGGTCAGCAACACCGCCACACCGCGCTCAGTACTGGCAGCGGCAATGCTGGCATCCACCTTGGCTTTTTGCTTTTGCATGGCTTTCTTGTGGCGCTCGGCTTTGTGGTCACCCTGTGGATCTGTGCCTTGTTCGCTGTCGTGAAGTTGCTCGCTCATAAAAACCCTTAAAAAAATAAAGCGCGCCCCGGGTATGGGGCGCGCCTGCCGGCAGGTTAACCTGTGCCTTAAAAGGTGATTTTCACCCCGGCATAGGCCGCTGCACCAGCAGTGTTGTAGTTGACGATTTCCACGTAGTCCTTATCGGTGAGGTTTTCACCGCGCAGATAGAACGCCAGCATGGGCGTTACCTGGTAATTAACGCTGGCATCCAGTACCTGGTAATTATCCAGGTCGGCGCCGGTGGTCTCCTTGGCGTCCGCAGAATGGCGCAGGTTAACCGCCAGTTGCAAGGCATCGCTCGCCGCGTAGGTAAAGCCCAGGTTGGCCAGTTGCCTGGGCACCCTTGGGCGCGCTGAACCTGTCGCTGTTTTGGTATCTGTGTAGGTGTAATTGAGGTTGATGATCCACTGGTCTGCCAACGGCATATTGGCGATCAGCTCAATACCCTCCGAACGGTTCTCGCCATCGCCCTGGATATAGCCTGTCCAACCCACCGAATCGTATGCAATTTCGCGCTCAATAGTCTGCTTGAACAATACGGCCTCCAAATGCAGGCCGTTGCTGCCGAAGTATTCCACCCCCACGTCCACACCTTCACTTTCCTCTGGCGTGAGGGGGGCCAAAACATACCCGTAGGATGCCGTTTGCTGTTGGTTGTAGTCGATCTCAAACAAGCTGGGTGCACGGAAACCGGTACCGTAGGTGGCTTTGAACTTTAGCTCACCGGCATCGAGTGCCTGCACATAGGCCGCACTGGTGCGGTAGGTATCGTAGCGCCCAAAGTCATCGTTATCGTCGCTGCGCCCGCCGGCGGTAAAAAATACGCGATCGGCATAGCGGCCCTGGTATTCCAGGTACACCGCATCCTGGTCGCGCTCCATCTCGCGCACACTGTCACTGCGCCGCTCAAGGCCATAGGCCAGGGTATGGGCTTCACTCAAGTAGGCGCGCCCCAGCCATTCCAGTTTTTCAATGCTGCCCTCGGTATCGTAGTCATTGACACCGGCAGCAAAGCTCTGGCGGCTGATGTCGGATTTGGAATAGGCCAGGCTGTTATCCAGGCGACCCAGGCGATGGCTCAGGGACAGGCGACCGGCATCCTGCTCGAAGGTGCTGGTGCAATCGTCTATTGCCGGCCAGCCGCAGCGATCATATTGCGCGCTGGCATCGGTATTGCGCGCAACTGCTTCTACGCGCAGGTTTTCGGTCAGGTTGGCCCCCAGGCGCGCGTGCAGGGTGGTGTTGTCGTAACCGTCATTATCCTTGAGCAGCGTATCTTGCTTGCTGGTGTTAAAGCCTTCGGTTTCGGCACGCGCTACCGAGACAAAATAATCCAGCTTATCGCTGGCGCCGCTGGTGTTGAGTGACCCGCGCTGGGAGTTGTAACGCCCGGCCTCGCCGCTGAGGACGGTTTTATTGCCCTGTTCCGCCTGGCGCGTGCTGATGTTAAGTACACCGCCGGCATCGGCCCCGTACATCAACCCTTGCGGGCCGCGCAGCAATTCCACGCGACCGACATCGCTGCTCAAAATATGCTGGATTTGCGCCCCCGACTGGGTGCCGGTCGGATCGCTGACATCCACGCCATCAATTTGCACCAGGGTGCGATAACCGGCTTCGCCGCGCACGCGCAGGGTGGTGGTTTTCCCCATACCGCCGGAGTTGCTGACAGATACCGAGGGCAGGGTGCGCAGGGCATCAACCAGGGCGGTGTAGCCGAGTTTTTCGATTTGGGCTTCTTCCAGCACAGCAACCGAGGTCGCCACTTCACGCAGCGGCGTTTCCTGGCGTGAACTGACCACCACCACGGTTTCCAGGCTGGGGACTAATGGATTGGCAGGCTTGTCTTGCGCCGCGACCTGGGCGCAGGCGAGGCTCAGGGCCGTCGCGGTAAAAATGGCATGTTTCAAGGTTCAACCCCTAAGTGAATGTACGCTTGGGATCGAGGGAGGAAATAGCAAGGCGGCGCCCACAGAATGCAAAAAAGCAGATCCATGAATGCAGATCTATGCCAGATGGTAGCCCTCCGCTCCATCGCGATGACAGATGCAGGGCCGGTATCGGGCTCACAGACTCAGGGTCTGTTGACCGTTGCGGGGGCAGCGCCAATTAAGGACTTCCCGTTTAACCTGCTCAGCACAGACTCGTCATTGCTCTGGCAGCAGGCACCACACATCAAGCCGCGCAATCTACGTGCGGGGTTGGGCTTTGTCAAATCAGGCGCCGTGGCGATTACAGGCAATCGGTATCCATCCGGACGCGGTGTTTGGTATGAATTGAAGTAAGCGCTTCAAGTGACCTCAGGGCCAACGACAAGGGCCCGAGACCGGCTATCCCCGTCGCGCCGCCCAGAATGGCGCTTGCGCAAAACGCTCCGGCCCCCGGTATGTCAGGCGCCGTTTGGCCAGGTAGTGGGAGGCCACAGCGAGGAGTTCTTGCTGGAAGGCCGCCAGGGCATCTGCACGGTACCAGCAACCGGCATGGATGGCCGCCGCCGCGCTTTCAGCCGAGGCCAGGGCGTGGAACAGGCCTTGGGATGAGATAGGGTCGAAGGTGATGGCTGCATCGCCGATAGCGAGGAAACCCGGGCCGGCAGCATCCAGGTTGGCGAGGTCCAGCACCGCCGTTCCCGCCGGGCGCACATGCACATCGGCCGCTTTCCGCTGGGTTAATACCTCCGCCAGGAGCGGGTGTCGGCGCGCCCGCGCCAGAAAGGTGTCCGGTTGCTGCAAGGCCTGCCGCCCGCGGTGTTTGGCATCCAGGTGATAGGCCAGCACGCGGTAGCCATTGGCCAGCCTGACGCAATACCACCAGCCATCCTGGTCGGCCAGGATACGCATCGTTGTGTCTTCATCCGCTGCGTGCCCCGGCAGGAAACTGTGCAGGCACAACTGTGCATCCTGCTTGCTGTGGGACAACCCCAGGCGGCGCGCCAGGTATGCCGCGCGGCCACTGGCATCGACAATCACCGGCGCCAGGTGCCGAACCTGGCTGCCTTCCGGCACCAGCGTCCAGTACGCGGATTGCCGCGCCACCTGGAAATCCGCGCAGCCGTAATCAATGCTGGCGCCGCAGCGACGGGCGGCGTACAGCAGGAGCTGCTCAAATCCGCGCCGGTCAAGCAGCCAGCCAGGGCCGGCAGGGTCGCGCAGGCTATCGCGCCAGACCGGTTCATCCCGGTCCCAGATGGCGATGGTGGCGCCCCGCTCCAGGTGGTTTCCGGACTGGAACGCCTCCCATATCCCCAGGCGCTGCAATAGCACCCCGGCCGCACCCGGCAGCGACTCGCCAATGCGCAACCCATCGGCCGCCTGCGCCTGGCGCTCCAGCAGTAACACCCGCTTTGGCGCCAGGCGGGTAGCCAGGGCCAGCCCCGCCGGGCCGGCGCCCAGGATGATCACATCCCACTCACGCGCTTGCATATCAGGGCTTGCGCTGCATGAACAGCGCGCGCTGGGCTTTGCGCGCCAGGGCCTGTTCGGTCGCATCCTGCTCCTTGCCGCCCCGGTCTTCCACTTGCATGAGCGGCGGGAAATCCGGGTCGTTTTCGATGCCGGGCCGAACCTCCACAATTCCCATCTCGGGAAAGCGGTGGATCATATTGGCCAGTTGCTGGTCGTGGGGCCCCAGGGTGCGGTTCCAATCCGAGCGCTTGTTAAAGGCGGCCAGGCGCTGGCTGCGCTCAAGCGAGGTATCCATCACCTGCGCATAACTCTCCTCGCTCAGCACCTGGTTGGGTACCCGCGCCGGCCAGAAGGTGGGCAGGTAAGGATCGTATTGCGCGTCGTAACCGGAGCGGCAACTGGCGGTATCCGTCTGCCAGGGCACCGCCATCCAGCGGGTGATAGCGCCGGGGAACTGGGCGTAGAGCGGACCGTTGTAGGACAGGGCCTCAGCCGGGGTCAGGGTGGTGCCATAGTCAGGTTCCGGATCATCGGCCGGGCGATGGCGCCAGCGGTAGGGCTCCATGTACATGGTGGCATGGCGCACGGGCCAGGTCATTTCACAACCGGGGTGGAAGGCATCGGCCAGGCAAAACTCCAGCGCCGCCTTATCCAGGCTCGCGGGCTGCTCTTCCAGCGGAACCTCATCGAGTGAACCGGGGGGCACATAGGCGGGATCGTAATCGGCGACAAACTGCCCCTTGGCCCAATAGTCCAACAGCGCCAGTTGGGTATTGGTCAGGTAATTCATCGCATTGGTCACCGCCGGCATGGGGATGTCCATGGCATCACCGTAGACCCAGGGCCAGGGTTTCATGGACACATCCCCTGCAGCCGGGTTGCGAAATGCATTGGCTAGCGTCCGACGCAACTCGGCATAGGTGTCACCGGCCATGGACAGCTTGTGTAAATACTCGGGTGCCAGGAAATGCTGGGGCATGCCATAACCGAACCCGGCGGCAAATCCGGCATTCATCCACTGCAAATCGCACATGGCCTTGAGGATGGGGTAGATATCATCGCGGAATGACGGGCAGGTAGGGGCTGGCAACTGGCCCGCGGTAATGGCCAGATCGGTCATCAGGGCATACATGGTGCGCACGGACTTTTGCTGGGGCCCGTAATTGGGCGGTGCCACCACGATCCACGCGGGAGCCACCTCCAGTGGCTGGCCATCCAGGATGACCCGGGCGGTGACGGGACCATCGCTGGTGTCATCGTACCAGCCATCATTGTTAGCAAAGGTGGTCGGCGGCTTGTTATCGATAGAGGCCGATTTACCCAGGCCGCCAAATACCCGCAGGCGCCCCTTGGCATCGGTGCGCAGCTCACCCAGGGGTACCTCGGTATCCATAAATGTCCCGCCGCTGAAATGGTAGTCGGGCCCCTGGGCAGCGGGTGTTGCAATAGTCCTGGCACCGGGGGTGATGGACAAGCGCTGGCGCTCGACCTTGACGTTCGCATTGCGCCTTGTTGATGGCGTGGCCGTCGCCGCTTCGGGAATATCCAGCGCCAGTTCAAAGTTGTACCAGCCGGCCTTGTGATTGGCGACCTCAACTGTCCATTCGATATGGGTGGCACTATCCATCACCAGCTCACGCACCACCTGCCCCCTGGCGTTGTAACCATAGAGGCGGAACTCCGCCACTTCGCGTTTAAGTGCACCGGTGGAATCGCGATAAAAACCCGGCGGCTGAGGATAGGGATCGGGCACCTGCGGGCCGATATAAAAACCTTCTTCTTTCTTGGAATTCCCTACCCGGGCAATACCAATTGCAGGGTGGATCTTGGCGTACACAATATGGTTATCTGTTTGTTCTGTTGCAGTCATTGGTGTCTTTCCTTTTGTACCAGCGATAAAGAAAAAACGGATTCCCGTAGTTGTATTACAGGAATCCGTCATGGCCTATTTGGCAGCGGGTGACGTCGCAAAACTAAAAATAAAACTGTAATCCGTTGCGTAAGCCTTACCGCCCAGCTGTGCCCTGGCATCGCGCGCGACACTGGCATAGGCATGGCAGGACAAACAGTTAAAACCCTGTGCGTAGGTTTCCAGCATGGTATTGGCAACCGGCACGGTATTGAGCGATGGCGTTTCACCGCTGATCGATAAGGGCGTCAGCGGCGGATTGCCCGGTGGTGCATTGTCATTCACCGCCGCCGATGACCAGAGCACATTCACCAGCTGGTAATGGGTATACACCGAATCGGCATTGCTGCTGGCAATCAGTTGTTGTACTGCGCGGTTGAGCGAGGCCACGTGGTTATCGGTGGAATCCTTGATCGCAAAATCGCGGCTCACCTGGATGGGATAGGCCGGACAGTTGCCGCTAGTATCCAGATAATACGCGGGCGATACATTCACGTGGCAGGAGGTTTGGGTAACCGATGTGCCATTTTCAACCTTGGCCTTGCAACCCGCCGGCACCGGTTTGACCGTGCAGCTGTTGCTATAGAAGGTGTAATCGCCATCCACCGTGCCATCACTTTTAATACTGGCAGTATCCGGCGCATTGTCCTTGTGCTCAAACGTGGCCCAGATCCACTGCGGTTGCGATGCGGTCTTGCGGATAATGTGCATGCCCACTAACGCAATCGTGCTCGCGTGGCAATCCTTGGAAACCGGATCGTAAATCACACTGGTACTGAGCTTGTAATTTTTCCACTTGGGATTTTGTGGATCGCTCACGCTCAGCCAGGCCGCTTTAATCTCCAACCCACCCAGCACCTTGTCGTGGCCCAGGGGCATGGCAATATTCTTGTTCTGCTGGATATGGGCAGCCTGGGTATTGGCGTTATACAAACCATTATTATTGATGTAATCGTACTCGTCCTTGCCAATCAGGATTTCGTAATACACCAGGTTGCCACTCTTATCCGCCAGCCAATTGGGATTGTTGCCGGGAAATGCCTGCGAGGCCTCCTTACTCATATTAAAACTGCCCGGCATGCGGCTCGCCTGCATAACGCGCAAGCCCAGTGTCTGGGATATTTTTTGACAGCTGGATGGCACATCGGGCGTATGTCCCCAGGGCAGGGGTGGTTGGGCGTTTGCACGAAATACACTCTTGCTATTGGCATAGGTTTCCCACACCGAGGTTTGGTGCAAACCCGGCTCACCAAACACAGACGCAGACGCCGTCTTATCCGGCTCACCCGGATGGCTGGCATCGACCGGCCAGTTCAGGCCAATAAACGTTTGCCAGGCAAAACAATTCACACCATCTTGCGAAGTGATGGGTGTATCCCCCGGTGTGTTGTAATTAACCGCCGGTTTATTCAGGCAGGGAAAGCTGATTGGCGCACTGCTGCTGGACACCGTGCTCACGGCGGGAGCGTCAACCGCTGCGGATGACTCCTGTACCGGTTGCTGGCAGGCAGCCACCAGCAAACCGGTGGTAACCCCTATCAGTAATGTATGCTTCATGGATTAGTTTCCTTTTGCAGTCACAAACAACACACCCGGCAACGGCAAGGGCATATCACATGCGGGGTTGCGCACCGTCACACCTTTAAAGCCGGGACTTACCCCCGGCGCGACACTGATGCTGATAATGTAATTAAACAGTCCATCACCACCGGCGCTTTTTCCCGCCGGTGTCCCATCAGCAGTCTCTATGGCCGTTACTGTCACACTGATGCCCGGCTCGCTATTGCCCTGTGCATCCCAGAATGCAATTTGCGCCTCCTGGAAATTGTCATTGGCGTAACTGACCTGCAAAGCCATATTGGTGAGTGTTTGACCCTGGGCAATTTGTACCGGCAATTGCACAAACGGGGGAAAGGGGTTCACTGCCTGCATGGCCAGCAATACCGGGTTTGCCAACAGCATGCTCACCTGGCCGTTGGTATTACCGGTTTTATCAGTCACCGGTGGTAAAAATGCTTGCGAAGGTTCACCTGTAGCGGGGGCAATCGCTGTTCCCGCCAGGCATACATGGAATGTTTCTGCAATTTGACCCGCATAGAGAATCGGCACAGGCACCTGGGAACTGCCGGGCACGGCGTTGCCAATCAAAATATCACTGACGGTATAACCCAGTTCTTCCGGTACTGAAAATTCCGCATGCAATATCTGGTCGTAAGTCGTACCTGCCTGTTGGGCGGTGCGACCGCGAATGACCTTATAGAATTGGCCGGCATCCTTACCATCGGGTGTCTTATAGCTGCTGAAATCCGGGCGCTGCAAATACAAACCCACCGGGTTGGTTAAGGTGATTTTCACACCCAGGTTTTTCACCAACTGGTTTGCCTGCAAACCGATATGCGGATCACTGTTGCGATAAGCGCGTCCATAGGCACCGGCGCATACCATACGCTGCATGTTGTACTGGTCCGGCGGCAAATCGCGCAACAGGGTTGCCTGTGCCGCCAACATAATTTCCGCACCGATGGTGTTCGGTGGGCTGGTGAGATGCACAGCACCGCCATAGGTTTCTGTCGCCACCGTACCGGAATTCCATTTATTCAAGGGGTTATAGGCAGGGCGCCCTGTTGTCGGATCGATAACAAATCCCTTGCCATCGGCTGATGGCAATTGCAAATCCTCCAGCACCACATTCGGGCTCACCAATTGCTGGTAAAGCGCCAATACTTTTTCCGGTGAAACCTGCCACAGGGTAAACCAGTACTCCGGATTCTCGCAGGTAAACGCAATCTTGGTAATTTTTCCATCGGCATTGCGCGTCACGGACCACTCACAATATTCATCCAACCAACCGCGCGGCCCTTTAGGATCGTACTGTACCCACTCAGCAATCGACTGCTGCCAATTCAAATTAGGGCAGCGCTTGCTGGGAATAATAAACGGCAAACCTGTGGGAAACGCCTTCGATTGCGGAACATTGCCAAAATCCGCCAGCGCAAAAACCTGCGCATTCGCCATTTGATAAGGACTTTTTTCAGCCGCCGAAAAATAAATTTTCAAGCGGTTGGGAAAAGCCGTCCAAAAAATAGGTTCAACCGGATTAGCTGCGGTAATATCCGCCTGTTTGGGATTCACATACCAATCGCAGGGAGCCTGGTAATCCACAGTCCAGGGATTGCTAACCAGGGCAGCCTGGGTATACGCATCAATTGCCAAATCCCAATTTTGGTTGAGTTGCTGCTGCAGGGAGGGGTTGTCGCTGAAATCCTGAATTAATGCAGGAGTGGAAAATGTAAACGCTGACATATAAAAATTCCTTGTACATCGACATGTATTGGATAAGTGATGATCCATAGAAAAGCGCAGCCAAGATGCGCAATCGCTGTATTAACCCGGCATCATCCCTAGGCCAAGTTAACAGTAAAGCACCCCACCCCGAGTATTCCACCTGGAAATATTACAAAGGATTACAGGGATTGTTTTTTAAACAGCGGATTATGTTGATTGTGGCGGCAATACTAAAACTATTGTCAGTGAGTTTATCGAAGTAATTAGAACCATCGGTACGCGCAATAATACTGTACCTCGCTTGTATGCATGCAGATAGTTACGGTATTGCGTCTATAATTACCGTAAGCGCCTAACTAACCCCATCTATCGAGTTAATTGTTTTTTTACTAAGGTACTTTTCCTAAATTCACCAGGAGGCCTTATGAAAAAACGTAACGAAGAACAATGGCGAGCACTGTTTGCGCAGCACGACGCCAGCGGTGTATCAGCAGCCGTTTTTTGTAAGCAGAACGAGCTGTGCCCCAAATACTTCAGCTTGCGCCGCAAACAATTGGCAAAGATGGCCAGTAAAGAGGAAGCCGGTTTTGTTCGTGTAAAAGTAAAGCCCAAAATACCGCACGAAGCTTCTGGTGTGAAGGCTGCATCACTGACCATTCGCCATCATGTAGGCCAGCTTGAATTTGGCACACTACCGCCACCTCAGTGGCTGGCCCAATTGCTCAGGGCGTTGGCATGATCCAGTGGGATGATGTGCCGGTATACGTACACCGGCAACCGGTGGATTTTCGCAAATCCATTAATGGGTTGAGTGTCTTGGTGCAGGAGTCCATGGCACTGGAGGTATTTTCCCGATCCGTGTTTGTGTTTGGCAATCGCACCCGCAATAAAATAAAAATCCTCTACTGGGATAAAACCGGGTTTTGTCTGTGGTACAAGCGGCTGGAAAAAGACAAATTCAAATGGCCACGCCGGGGCGATGACGTGTTATCCCTCACCAATGAACAGTTCGATTGGTTATTACGTGGATTGGATATCGAAAAGCTACAACCGCATACTGAAAAATATTTCTTTTCTGTCAGTTAATGCTATCAACCTGTGCATGGGTTTTATAAAATATACCCATGAAAAATATTTCTGACCTTGTGCAAGAAAATATCGAACTGCAAAAAATAGTTGCGAATAAAGACGACATTATTTCATTGCATGAGAGATCCCTTCAAGAAAAAGAACAATCCCTTCACGCCAAAGAAAAGCGCATTCGCCTCCTTGAGGAATACATCCTCTCGCTTCAGCAAAAACAATTTGGCAGTTCCAGTGAAAAGCAGGAAGTGCTTCAAGCGGAGCTGGTCTTTACCGAAGCGGAGGATACCGCGGAAGCCGAAGCCCCTGAACAAGTGGATGCCTTTGCCGATGACACGGTTGTTGTAGCGGAGCATAAACGCAAGAAGAAACGTGCATCCATTCCCAAAGAGCTACATCGTATCGAGATTACCCACGATCTGCCTGAGGATCAAAAATGCTGTCCGCACGATGGATCGTTATTAAAACCCATCGGTTTTGAATCCCACGAACAATTAGACATTATCCCCGCCAGTGTTCGGGTGTTACATCACAAACGATTGAAATACGCCTGCCCCTGTTGCGAAAACTATCTTGTGACCGCAAAGAAACCCGCACAACCGATTGAAAAAAGTATCGCCTCACCCGGGCTGTTGGCCCATATTGCCACGCAAAAATATGTAGATGCCATGCCGCTGTATCGCCAGACGGACATTTTCAAACGTATTGGTGTGGAGATGGATCGCACTACACTCGCCAACTGGATGATCCGTTGTGGAAACCTGGTGCAGCCATTAATTAACTTGCTGCACGAAAGAATGTTGGAACAAACGATTCTTCATGCGGATGAAACGCGTGTGCAGGTGTTGAATGAAACCGGTCGTGCGGCTGAAACACAGAGTTTTATGTGGGTATTGCGCAGTACGCAACCCACGTGTGCAGCAGTGCTTTATCGCTACGAACCGACACGCAGTGGAAAAGTAATCACGGAATTGCTACGTGATTTTAATGGCGCACTCATGACCGATGGCTATGCAGCTTACAACGCACCTTGTGAAAAAAAGGGTATTACCCATTTAGCCTGTTGGGCACATGCGCGTCGCAAGTTTATCGAGGCACAAAAAATCCAGGCGAAGGGAAAAACCGGTAAAGCAGATCAAGCGATTGCGTTTATCCAGCAGCTCTATGGAATAGAAAAGGCGATTAAGGACAAAACGCCGGAAGAAAAATATCAACTGAGACAAACACAATCGCTGCCGGTGTTACAAAAAATAAAAGTCTGGTTGGATAAAGGCTTGGCACATTCACCGCCACAATCGTTGATTGGAAAGGCATTGCATTATTTGCATGAACAATGGCCGAAGCTGGTTCGCTATGTGGAATCGGGGGATTATCCGATTGATAACAATGCAGCGGAGAATGCAATCCGCCCGTTTGTGATTGGGCGAAAAAACTGGCTATTCTCCACAAGTCCCAAAGGGGCCACGGCGAGTGCAAATTTATACAGTGTGATTGAAACCGCCAAGGCCAATGGGCTGGAGCCTTATGGGTATTTAAAAACAATCTTCACTGAATTACCCAATGCGACAAGCCTCGAACAGATCGAGGCATTATTACCGTGGAATTACAAGGATGGGGTTAGTTAGGCGTTTACCATATAAAATGTATACGGTTACATATGGTATTGTTAAAATGGCGTATCAGATATATGACTCGGTTCGCAAATTTGAGCTATTTCGGGTTAATTGATCCATAACCACAAAACACAGGAATAAAAATGAAGAAGCTATTTTTCTTTTTGCTTTGTTTAGGAGTAGGAATGTCTTGTCATGCGCATGAAAATTTCATTACCCGACAAGACCATCAATTATTTGATGGTAAAAAATTATTTCGTTTTGCAGGAATTCAATTTCCAGAACTCCATAGAATTGAAGACGACAGCAAGGGTGTTTGTCATTTGGATCCGCGCGGCTGGGGGCAATTTTTTAAATGGCCGACAGCAGATGAACAAGAAAACTGGATTAAATCTTTGGTGCATACAGGGCACAAAGCTATGCGGGTTTATGTGCTTTCTATAGAGCAAGAGTTTGATCATGCTTGTAACCGACAAACGCATATTATGAAACCTGCTACTCCAAATGCTATGCCCAGATTAAATCCTATAGCGATGGAACACTATGATCGAATGATTGCCTTAAGTGACAAATATGGATTACGTTTAATACTCCCCATTGTTGACCACTGGCCTTGGTGGGGAGGACGTGAGCAATTAGCAGCTTTCTATGGCGAAAAACCAGAAGATTTTTATAATACAAACAGTAAAACATTTAAGGCTTATTTGAATATTATTGAGCAGTTATTGACGCGTAAAAATACGATAACAGGAAGAGAATATCGAGATGAAAAAGCAATCATGGCCTGGGAAACTGGTAATGAACTGCAAGATACAACAGCAGATTTTCTTCGCATTACGGCTGCACATATCAAAAATCTGGATAAAAATCACCTGGTTGTAGATGGCACTTATAAAAAAATTAATGAGTTTGCCTTAAACGATCCCAACGTGGATATCATCTCCAATCATTATTATGAAAATGCAGGCAATTTATCCCCATCTACGGTCACTGATGATTTAACCGCTATTAAAGGTAAGAAAGCTTACTTGATAGGAGAGTTTGGTCTGTTATCATCGCAGCAATTAGAAGAAATTATGAATGCTGCTGTTGATACCAAAATTAATGGCGCTAGTGCAGTTGGAGCATTTATTTGGGGCGGCAGAGGCCGTAGGCACAACGGTGGTTTTTACTGGCATCTCGAACCTGCCAATAATAAAACATACAGTTATCATCTACCTGGTTTTGCAGATGGAGATGCGAATGAAGAGATTACTGTGGTGAATATGGTGCGGCACGCTATTGCGAGAATGGATGGTGAAAAAGCTATGCGCCCACTTCCTATTCCTGAAGCACCATTATTGCGTACCATATTTTCGGAAAAAAATATCCAATGGCTGGGCTCTTCCACAGGCAGGCATTACACTGTCGAAAGGGCTGAAAATCCCAAAGGCCCCTGGAAAGTCATTGGAAAAAATATTTCTGATGGGAAAAATAAATTTAATCCTGATAGCGACAGCCTTTTTTCAGACAGTAGCAAATTTGAAGCGGGTAAAGAATATTTTTACCGTGTAACTGCTGTTAATGAAACTGGTGTATCGCACGCATCCAACATCCAATCCTTTAAGCGCTAGATAAAAATAAGAGCTGTTTACCTAGATGTGTCGGTGTAAAATAATTAGTGATACTTTTAGAAAGCTAAGCTATTGATTTGTATAGCTGACTACTTTTGTGCTTTAAAATAAATAGTGATACTAATTTTATTGATCGTTATTAAACAAAAATAATCATTAAAATAATTGGCGATACTATTTAATCTAATGCAGACATCCCACTATTTACTAACCGAACTGCGGTACCTCCCTCAAACTCACCTTTTCCAACCGTAAAGCCTCAAAATATCGGCTTTTAACCAGACTGGCCGAAACAGACTGTAGGACTATGCCCCAAAGCAAACGAGCCACCATTTTTTCATTGTAGGCACAATGCCTAAATTCTCTCCTTCAAATGAGTATATCAAAAAAAGTGATCTTGCCCAGCAACCGTGGACACAGTTTCAAGCACTCATCCGGGCCTCGTAGGCTTGCGGGCTGATGTGCCCCAGCGTGCTATGTCGCCGCTGGCGGTTATAGTCGGTTTCGATGTATTCAAACACGGTTTCACGCATCTGGGCGCGGCTCATGAAGCGCTCGCCATGGATGCATTCGACCTTCAGGCTGTGGAAGAAGCTCTCTGCACACGCATTGTCGTAGCAGTTGCCTTTCGCGCTCATACTGCATCGCAGCTGATGAGCGCGGATTAGACCCTGATAAGCCGTTGAGCAGTACTGACTGCCGCGGTCGCTGTGTACGATCACTCCCTTTGGCTGCTTTCGCCGCCACAGCGCCATGTGCAGAGCATCGCAGGCCAGGTCAGCCGTCATGCGTTCGCTCATGGCCCAGCCGACCACCATGCGCGAGTACAGATCAATGATTACGGCGAGATACAGCCAGCCCTCGTCCGTGTGCAGGTAGGTGATGTCGCCCACCCATTTCTGATTGGGTGCTGATGCTGTGAAGTCTTGCTTGAGCAGGTTCTCTGCCACCGGGAGCGAGTGTCGGGAGTTAGTTGTGGCCTTGAACTTCTTGGCCGCCTTGGCGCGTAAGCCTTGTCGCTGCATCGAGGCTGCAACCGTCTTGCGATTACAGCGCAGCCCGGCTTCCCACAGGTCATGGCACAGCCGCGGGGCGCCACTGCGGCCCTTACGGGCGTTATACGCTTGCGCGACCCGCTGATCCAGCTCGGCCCGTTGCTGGTGGCGCGTGGATGGCTCGCGTGAGCACCAGGCGTAGAAACCACTGCGGGCGACACCCAGAACACGGCACATGGCTTTCACCGAAAACGCTGGGGCATGTGTCCTCATGAAGGCGTACTTCACTTGAGGCTCTTCGCAAAGTACGCCGCGGCCTTTTTTACGATGGCCAGTTCTTCGGCTTGCTCGGCCAGGAGCCGCTTGAGGCGGGCGTTTTCGTCGGCCAGTGACTGTTCGCGCTCACTGCTGCTCAGGGTCTGCTGCTGCTTACTGCGCCATCCATAGAGCTGAGACGCATGAAGACCAAGCTGTTCGGCCGCTTTACTAACGCCAATTCGCTCGGCCAGCGCTAACGCTTCATTCTTGAAGGCTTGGGAGTGACGGGTACGGTTCTGTTTCATCGGGGTAGCGGTTCTTGCCATGGTTCACCTCGTTGCAGTTTATCGCTTAACGGGGTGTCCACTCGTGCTGGGCAAGATCAAAGGACCCGACCCATTAAATGCAAACGTTAACCAAAGGTTAAAGACGCCCCCCCCTTGACCACGCCTTGACCACGCCTTGAACAAGGCTTAATTGAAATAACTTAAAGAGTATGGATACATATCTTCTAAGCGATGGCTGACAATCAACGCTACCTTATCTCCATGCCTATCTGGATTGAATCCCTAATAAAAATGGCACCAAAAAGATGTCTTTAGGGTATCCAGAATCACTTCCGAGGTTATGTCGGTTAATAGGCCCACCTCGACATTTTTTGAGTAAGGTTCGTAATTGACAGGTTAGTCGCAAAAACCTAACATAAATCTGTTGCCCAAGAGGCCTTATTGCTTCCCCCCTTTCCCTTGAGGACTTGAAAGCCCAGCGTAAATCTGGGCTTTTCCGTTTCAGCTACGCCTCCCAGCTTTCCGGTCTAACATGGAAAGCGTATTAAGGACACTTGATCTTCGATGGGTATTGAAAGGCGTCGTTCGGGTATGCCACGCGCCAGTCTGCCCATATCAATTGTTGGTTTAGATTTGATTAATTAGTATACTGGCCGCGTTGGTGCGGACCGGAACCCGAAAGGGGGCATCAATGTCGGGTTGTAAAACCCCCTAGCCAGTGAGCAGGATATTCGGAGGCATCCGATAAAGAGTAGGCCGGACTTTTTTCTTTGACTATCGAATTCGGGGCTTTGCCTACAATGAAAGATGGTCGTCCGCTTGGTTTGGAGCATAGTCCCGCAGGCGGCTCCGACCAGCCTATTAAAGAAGGTCGACATTTGTCGACTTTTCATTTTGGTGGGCAGCAGTTTTGGCTCCTGCATGTGTGCGCTTATCTTGAACCACGTTTGTTTCATTCTAGTTCGGCGTAGCATACAAGTTAGGTAGATTCCTTCCGTACCCGTCGCGGTCAATGCCGAAACCGAATACGAACCTCATATCATCCAAATTTATTCCGACAAAATCTGGAGTAATTTCTTTATTTTCGCGCATCGCTCTATTGATCAAAACAGCTGTGTACACTTCATTTGCGCCTCGTTCTAGGCAGTAGTTTTTTATTTCATTTAATGTTTTACCCTCATCGCAAATATCATCAACAATAAGAACGGATTTTCCGTTGAGAGATTCATGACACTCAGAAATCCAATTCAGTTTGCTCCCCTTAGTTGAATCTCCATATCGAGAAGCGTGAACATAGTCAAGATTAATGTTTACTTTGAGAAGCGGCAATAGATGACCACAAAAGACTAGCGCTCCCTTCATAACACATATAACTATAATTTTCTGATTCTTTAACGTGCTATTTATTTGAGCTGCAATATGGGATATAGAACTCATGATTTCTTTGTTATCAAAAAGTTGTTTAGATGTAAAACTATGATCTTGAATTTCACTATTCATATAGAGATCCCCTCCAATATCGTTTAAATTTGCCCGAGTAAAAAATTTTCCCCACTTACGACAAGTCTCCAACTCATTAGATGCTCACCATTTTGGAACAGCTATGTCAAACTCACAGAGCAATTAATCAATTGGGTTGAAAACAATTCTGTCAGTTAAACATCAAAAAAATTGCTAGAGAACCGCTGCTCTGTGATTATAGCTTGGGGAATTAGAATGGCGGATAAGCGTTCCCTGCACTGGGCAGACGACTTCGACCTATTACGACTCACTTTAATCTTTAAGTGAAGCTCCTACATGTATTGGTAAGCATATAAACTAAAAGCCGATTTACCAGCGCGATTAATATACTATCCACGAACTTCCAATTACATAAACAACATATAAAAATTGACCGAAAGTAAGATGTGCCAAAATACTCATAATTGGCGTTAATATTGGGCGCTTATGCTTCCTAGCGAAAAATCCATATCCCAAGGCAGGCTGCATAATAAGATAAGGAAAAACAAGGGTTGAGGCACCAAAAATGGTGGCATTGTTAAGGTTGGGTTCAATCCCAACATATGCCATGAAATTAAAATAAAAAACAGAAAAGATCACACCAATTAGATAGTGCATAAACCAGCCCATGAACAGCTCATATCGTTCTGGCGCTGAGCTGCCAATCGGGTTATGCAAAAATTGCAGATACTGCATTTTTATAAACCATCTGCCGATAAACCGCCATTCAGTTTTTGGAATTCTAATTGTATAGTGCAATAATAACCCCAAACAATCCAAGAGAAATGTTGCCGCAATTCCTATTAGGATGTATAAAAATTGATTTTCCATATTGCCACTCAGTTATAGAAATTAAATCAATGCTGAATTATAAATTCTGCTTTCCAGTTCTCGAAATAACTCATAATCCTCTTTCATTTTTTTAGGGTGCCCACGTAAATAAGCAAAGCCAGGACTTTTAAAAAGATCAATTGTTTTCTCCAATTTCATGCCTGCGCAAAGAGAAGATGTAAGTGAGAAAAAACTTTGAATTTGAGCAATTTCTTGAAAATCAGGATTTCTGCGCAATAGCCCGTCAGAGTGAGACATCAAATATATGTGCCGCATAATTTCTGGATTTGGATGTCTAGGTTTTCTTAATAATGCATCGAATTTTTCTGGAGAAAAGCATGCATCAATCGTAGCAAGAAACTGATTCGTTTCATAATGGCTCGCTATTGCAGCCATATCAACAGCACCTTCAAATCTCGCTCCGCATTCTATTAAAATAGGCCCGCTAGTTGTCATCATGATCTCGCAGTGTGCTGGGCCAAATTTAATGCCTAGCGCATGCAATGCTGATTCTGCATACGAAGTTAGTATTTTCCAAACGTCGGAATCTACGTTCACTGAGTCCGCATAAGAACAGACCGCATGTTGCTCAAAAAAACCCTTATTTATTTCCCAAATATCAGTAAAATATGGTTTACCATTTCTTGAAACTGAATTAACGATATATTCTTGACCAGACAAGAACCCTTGGGCAAGAACCTCATGATTTGGTTGGTTAAACAAATTTCCTGTACCAATAATTTGCTTATATGCATTTTCAACTTCTTTTTCGCTCTCACATATAAAAACATTTTGACCACCACCGCCCGAGCAAGGTTTTAATACACACTTTCCACTAATATTTGTCCCAATCCATTTTTGTAGTTCAATTAAACTGGAGCTGCAAAAATGGTTCATTGATGGAATATTTGCTTTTTTTAAGGACTCGTGCATTAGATATTTATTTCTTCGAGCAGCTGAAAGGGAGAAATTGTTATAAGAAATGCCCAAGTAATCTGCAATAATATCCGCTGTCTCCACTCCCGGTTCTGAACCCGCCATAACAAGTTGTATATTCTCTTTTTCTAATGAATTTAAGATGTTATTAATTCCCTGAGCGTCCACACAAAAACACTTAGAAAAATTAGTTTCAATGAAAGAATTTTGAAGTTTTTCAGGGAGATTTTTTGAGCTGCGAACATGTAAACACTCATAGCCAAGACCATTTAATACGCTCGAAAACCCAGCGCCAAGTGAATAACTATCCACTAACAATATCTTTGCTTTACTGATTTTCATTACATTTTCTCTCTAGGGAGCTGAAGGAATCCAATATAAATTCACTATTTGAAATTAAATCAATAGATTTAATAATTGAATCTGAAAGATTTGAAACTGCCATGTCGAAGTTGTTGACAAATTGATGCTCTGAAGTAACTTGGCTCAATAGAACATTCGTAATTGTTTTTATTGCAAAAAATGGCGTATGTGTTAAAAAACAGATCCAAGCTATAGCTGCGCACTCCATATCCTTGACTATAGAATTGCACTCTCTCATGGCGTCTAGGTCGCTTATGGTCAAAGCTAGCGAGCTACCAGACGATACTATTCCTTGCGTCGCTCCTATAGCAACGGCGAGCGCTGTAGTGTCAATAACGGGATAGCCACCAAGCGCTGACTCATTAAACCCCGGAAGCGGAACCCTTCTATCATGGAAAAAGCAATGCTCATTGCTAATGTAGGTTTTTCCAATCTCGGTAGAATCATCTGAAAGTAACCCTGCCGTACCGCAAGAGATCAACAGATCAGGTACAAGGTGCGCACAAGCCATGGTTGCTGCTAAAGTGGCAGGAACTGGACCAATAAGATCAACATTGTAAGCAGCATCCACTCCAATTATTATGCAAGAAATTGATAAATTATTATATTTACCACGATAAAGAATTAATGGCAGATTGTTGTCCCATAGAGGTGTAGCTCTTATTAATTTGAGTCTTTGGATAGTAGGCATCGCTTCATCTCGCATGGCAAAGATAATGCATAAATGCTTTAGTTTATTATTCATAACACTTACACCTTAAAATCGGGTGTAATGGATGAGGGCGCTTGAATGTAAATACCACGAAATATTTTCCCTTCGTCGTAAATTGTGACTTTACGAGAATTAACATTTAAAGACTCTAACAAAAAATTAAGTTCATATGCGATCGTATTTAGGTTCTCTTTAGATGAGAATCGAACGCCTTCATCAGTAAAATTACATTGTATCTCTGAGTAACCACTTTTTTTGTAGTAATCAGATCGTGCTCTGTGCGCACAAGCGTTAGTTTGATAAGTAGAAATAAAGATATCCGCATTTAAATTGCAGATAACGTTTTTTATTCTTTTAAAATCAGGAATATTACCGAAACAATTAAACGGAAAGTAAACCAGACAAGACTTATTGAGTAATTCAGGGACGGTATCAAAATTTAAATCATATGCTGAGAGTAGCTTAGCGTGACCATGTTTTTCAATTTTGCTTTCACGAATTGCAATATTTGCCTTTTCAATATACCGCTTAACAATATCAATCCCACAATAACTTATCTGGTGTGACTCGGCCAAATATATTGACCGGCCTTCCATGCATCCCACCTCAACCAGGCAGCTGTAGTTTCCATTGCCCAGAATTGAATTGACCATTTTATCTTCTAAAACAAGATAAGATTCAATGTCATTAGAAAAGTTGCTGGAATCAACCAGTGAGTCGCCAAAAGAATCATAAAATGTCGAGACTATTAAATCATTTTCAGATGCTGAATTCATGTTCCGTCCTAATTAATTTTCCTATTGCACTACGATTGGTGATCCTATCTAGTTATGCGTATTAACTCATTAATTAAAATCGCGTTATGTCGCATAATAAACATCTCCTAGTGAAATATTGCTAAAACCTTTCAGTAAAGACAAGTACTCGTCCATTGCTTCCATCAATAAATTGGCATCTTCAGAAAAGGAAAATAAAACAGTAATGATCTTGCCCAGCAACCGTGGACACAGTTTCAAGCACTCATCCGGGCCTCGTAGGCTTGCGGGCTGATGTGCCCCAGCGTGCTATGTCGCCGCTGGCGGTTATAGTCGGTTTCGATGTATTCAAACACGGTTTCACGCATCTGGGCGCGGCTCATGAAGCGCTCGCCATGGATGCATTCGACCTTCAGGCTGTGGAAGAAGCTCTCTGCACACGCATTGTCGTAGCAGTTGCCTTTCGCGCTCATACTGCATCGCAGCTGATGAGCGCGGATTAGACCCTGATAAGCCGTTGAGCAGTACTGACTGCCGCGGTCGCTGTGTACGATCACTCCCTTTGGCTGCTTTCGCCGCCACAGCGCCATGTGCAGAGCATCGCAGGCCAGGTCAGCCGTCATGCGTTCGCTCATGGCCCAGCCGACCACCATGCGCGAGTACAGATCAATGATTACGGCGAGATACAGCCAGCCCTCGTCCGTGTGCAGGTAGGTGATGTCGCCCACCCATTTCTGATTGGGTGCTGATGCTGTGAAGTCTTGCTTGAGCAGGTTCTCTGCCACCGGGAGCGAGTGTCGGGAGTTAGTTGTGGCCTTGAACTTCTTGGCCGCCTTGGCGCGTAAGCCTTGTCGCTGCATCGAGGCTGCAACCGTCTTGCGATTACAGCGCAGCCCGGCTTCCCACAGGTCATGGCACAGCCGCGGGGCGCCACTGCGGCCCTTACGGGCGTTATACGCTTGCGCGACCCGCTGATCCAGCTCGGCCCGTTGCTGGTGGCGCGTGGATGGCTCGCGTGAGCACCAGGCGTAGAAACCACTGCGGGCGACACCCAGAACACGGCACATGGCTTTCACCGAAAACGCTGGGGCATGTGTCCTCATGAAGGCGTACTTCACTTGAGGCTCTTCGCAAAGTACGCCGCGGCCTTTTTTACGATGGCCAGTTCTTCGGCTTGCTCGGCCAGGAGCCGCTTGAGGCGGGCGTTTTCGTCGGCCAGTGACTGTTCGCGCTCACTGCTGCTCAGGGTCTGCTGCTGCTTACTGCGCCATCCATAGAGCTGAGACGCATGAAGACCAAGCTGTTCGGCCGCTTTACTAACGCCAATTCGCTCGGCCAGCGCTAACGCTTCATTCTTGAAGGCTTGGGAGTGACGGGTACGGTTCTGTTTCATCGGGGTAGCGGTTCTTGCCATGGTTCACCTCGTTGCAGTTTATCGCTTAACGGGGTGTCCACTCGTGCTGGGCAAGATCAGTTTTTTTGAAAGCACTGTACCAGACAAATTTTTTTAGGGAATACTGCCGAATTAAGCTATTTGTGTTTTCGTTAGTACCTAGTTAGAGTGATATACCAGAGAGCTGATTCCAAATTTTCTTGTAATCAGCTCCACTCATGCGAGAAGTATTTGGCTTAAGTCTTTCCCAATCTTCAGAGCGAAGACTTTTAAGATATTCATTTACATCTTTAGAGGATGGTAGTGTATCTTTGGTTTTTGCCATCGTTTTATAATCTGCTCCTACGGATTCAGCAATACTTCGCGGTACAAAGTTCATACGCATAACAACCGCCTCTTCTGATCGGACCCCGTGATACAACATTGCGGGAAGATTGTTAATTTGCTGACGCTCAACCTCCGACAACTTTTCAAAATCAATTCCAGCAGTTGGCATTTTACTTAATGCCGATAATCCCCAAGCTCCATTATTAGCCAAATCACGATACAAAGCTTTACAAGCTTTTGATATTTTATCGGTTAATGAATCACCATCAAAATGAGTTTCGGCAATTTTAGCTAGGGATTCACCTGAGACCCAAGCTTTGGTTATATCTGCAAGTTTTCGGTGACCTGGACCGCTCCCCTTAATGTCATCAAGTCCCTTTTTCAATTGAGGGATTTGAATCATTACGCCCATTAAATCAGCCAACGAAGAATTATTACTGCCAAATAAACTAGATGGATGCCAATCCTCTTGTGATATGTCGAGTTGATTCATAGAAAGCAAAGCAGTACGAACTCCTTCAGGCGAAAAACCAGTGGAGTCTGCCAATACAGCATTAACTGGATGTTGTGCCAATTCCTGAGCGTAACTACGGGTGGCATCCAATAATGCGTCAGCTTTTTCTTGCGAAAGGATATCTTGCTTTGCTCGCAATGCACCAAATCCAAAAGTATTTCGCAATGTTTGTTCAGCTTCGCTGATAACTGTATCTAAATTTTGTTTTTCATTCCATAAATGAGCTATGTAACTACGAAAGTCAGCCCACTGATCATGTTTAAGAATCAACTTTAAATTGTTTAGCTCACCCCTCTGAAGCAGTTCTTCCAACAAAATTTCCAACCGGGAAATTAAAGAGCCCGTCGCCGCACTAACATATTTTTTTATTTCGTCAGGATTGTCGCCTGCTGCAATTCCTACGACACCAACACTCCCATGCCCTATACGACCCGCACGGCCGGCTAAATTCCAGAACGTACGATGAGACATTTTTTTGCCGTAAATAAAATCTGTCGATGCCAGAAATACCGAAGAAACAGGGAAATTTAATCCCTGTGCAATTGTAGTTGTCGCGCATAATATTCGAATGCGATCGTTTTCAGTAAGCCACTCTATTAATGCGAGCACTTCAGCAGGTAACCCAGCATGATGAAGCGCAACTCCCTTTGACAGCATTTCTATAAGCTCGAACTCCGGGCTAATCTCTGTGGCAAGAAAACGCTGAACCAATCTAATGTCTTCATGAATAGTGTCGAAAGGCTCAAGCGCATCCGACACCATCCTTGCCATAGACCAGGCATCAGGAATTTTTTGCGCAACCGCAATACTTGTGCCTCTTTTTGAAAAAGCTTTCGCCATTGCGACGGCTTGTCCAGACAACGTTTTTGCTGTTGAATAACTTAGCTTAGGGATTGGACGAACACCATCTACTTCATAAACCCCTTTAAGGTTAATGGTTCGTTGCGTAGTTATTAGTGTTTCAAAAGTAAGTCTCCAATCTCCCTTTTTTTCACAGGGAATTCTGTTAAATATTCCTACGATACGTTCATTTGGTTGCCACGCGGAAGTGCTTAGACTAATAGACCGCCCTCTGTCTGCTCCTAACCATTGAGCAAGATCTTCAGCATTCGGAACAAACGGCATCATTAATAAAAAATTAGCTTTTGGTGCTTCATGTTTGATAGTTGCCAGAAGTAACTCGATTCGTAACCCACGTTCTTCGTCTTCAATATTGTGAGCCTCATCCATAACAACCAATGCTAGTGGCCGCTTCACTTTTTTGTTGCGCATCACTAATTGCAATTTTTCTGGAGTTACCACCAAAACCTGAAAGGCTTGTTCTTTGTTGAGAAGACTCTCTTCAAATGAATCTATTTCTATTGCGCCTACAAGTTGCGCCACATGAATACCCAGCGGTTCAAAATCAGATCGCAAGCGTCGAGTGATTTGTGACACCAATGCCCGAGTGGGTGCGATGTAGACCACCCAACCATCATCTTGCGCAAACTGATTAAGCGCTTGCAGTATGCGAAATTGAGCGAGCTGCGTCTTTCCACCGGATGTCGGCATTTCAACAACTACCGCTCTATTAGCCTGATCCAGTAAACCTAACTCCTGAATCGCTGCTCTTTGGGGAGGAAGAAGCTCAAACATACTCCTGTGTTTCGTTATCTGATCGACAAAGCGAGTAACACGCGAGTTAACAGCATGAGCAACCCACCATAAGGAACCTGCAGCCATCTTACGACTAGCGACGTGAAGCCATCGCAATATCATCTCAAATTGGGAGTCTTGTGATTTTTGTGCGGCTTTTACAGCAGCCTCAAAATGTTGATCAAGCTCAGTTGCGATAGACGACGGTTCGCCTTGTAGCATATACATAGCAAGGCGTTCAGTTGCCTTAGCAAAATGATAAAGTGCAATCAGCCTTAAAGCGATTGACTGGCCATGTCCGGCAGCACCTTCTAATAAGTGCTTCTCAAATTCTGCCTGATCAGTACGTAAGCCAAGAATGATTAACGATACTTGTTCCAGATCATCCCATCGATCTTTACGTAATAGGCGAATCCAAGCGTCGAATAATCGATACAAGACTCTTGTATCCCAACTTACATCTGCTATCGATGGAATTGCAAAAGATTCTTGATGATCAACAAACCATCTGCGCAAATCCGTCCAGCGTTCGCCACAATAAGCAAGTCCAGCTAAATGCAAAACATGGAAAATTCTTTTATCGGCATCACTTGGAATCGGTAAAATACGATATAAACCAAAAGCCCTATGCGCACCGGCTTGAGCACTCTTCTGCAAAGCCAAACTTTCATTGGATTTTGCAGGATACAGCAACACATTTAAGCCCTCGATTGCGGCAAGCTCATACACCATTGCAACTTGTTCAACGAGTGCAAATTCAGAAATACTACTACCAGTATTGTTATGAAGTAGTTGACCAAGCGAGGATTTAACCAAGAGTGAATCAGCAAGATCTAACGCCGTGGCACGCATTTCACCACTCAGAGACTGAACCGCCCAATGCTGATCAATTTGCGCTAAATCCTGAAGAGAAATTGTCATTTCTCATCTCCAGATTTTCCGGCAGCAACTACTTTATCGGGTAAGCCGGCAATTGAAGCTTCTGGCAAATAAAGCGCATAAAGTTCGATAGTAGTAGCAGCGGGACAATTTTGATCCAATGAAACAGCTCTACTTAAAAGATCAAGCTCTTTCGGTTCAACATCGCGCACCAGTACACCGAAGATAGCGACATCTGCATTATCTGAGATATAGCGTTTTGCGGCGCTTTTATATTTGTCGGCCCAGTCTTTATCTATTGCCCTGTAGCCCAAATATCTTATTAAGCTGCCTTTGACATGGGCACTATCACGAAGATCTTCCAATTGCTTGGTCAAGCCACTGCGACCATACATGACTTGCGGCGGCCACTTAGCTTCACTGGATGTTTTAATTTCTCCGAACGCAAAACGATGGGAATTAACTTCTAAATCTGTTTTTTGAAATCCAACCAAATCTGCTCCCGCAGGACTTGCATTTGGGTTTTTCAAATCACGGCTCGTTGGCCAAGGAAAAATACAATTGTTGTTTTCTGTAACGTGAAATTCTGCAATGGCTTCACCAACCCGCCAGTCTTCAGGCTTCGTATTATCAACCAATAAATTATGAATTCCGGCTGATTCGAAATCAGTGCTAGCCAAACTGGTTACTAAATTTAAAATTTCAGAAATACCTGATGAGTCCAGCAAAAGATCTTTAACAGGGCCGCTAATGATATGGCTCACTTCATCATGAGTATAAGACAACCCTCGCGCCACAACGGACGTTTGGTCCACTGTGTAAACAATCTTAGCTACCGGTTTGAATGTCATTTTGCATATCCCTACATTATTTATTTTTTTGGATTTTATTTTCCAATTCCAAACTTTGTTGTTTGTTACCACCGAATTTATTGTGTCCTGCCCCCCGGGGTGATTTGGCCGCAAATTCGATCCGCGAAATGACTTGCTGAAAGTCGATTTCTTTTTCTTTCATCTCACCCAAAAGCGCGGCTATTACCGCTAAATGCGCAGGCACTTCACCTTTTTTTGCATAATTACTAATAGAACTTCTATTCATTTTAAGTAGCTCTGCAAGCTCATGAATTTTAAGCCCGGCCTTACTAACGTGACGCTGAAATTCTTGATAGTTCATTACTAAATATTAGCAAAAATACCCAAAAAAAACAATTTTTAAGGCATTAATTTATGATTTTTAGGCATTAATTTATGTATATTTCACACACCCATGTACACAACCAATTCAAGATCAAAACTGAAAAAATTGAAATATTCAACCGTAAGCTTTATATGGCTTGAAGAATACCCTCGGGTTCATCTGCATCTATGGTTGATCAACCGACCGAGACCCAATTCAGCTAGTTATAAAACGCTAAATATTTTCCACGATCATCGAGTTAACCTCCTTGCATTAATGGTCAGAACGCATTCGCTATTCGCACTGCCCAGCTCTTATATACAGTTTCAGGCATATCAGGCTTCAGCTCGTTCGGATGCCGTATACACGCATGCATAAGCGTCATCTGCTGTAGTCTTTCCCTATCCCAATGCCCCGACTTTTTTACCAGATCATCCAAAATAGCTTTGATAGTATTTTCTACCCTTGTGTCATCGCGAAGACGAAAGGCTAGGGTAGTCAAACTGTGATCATCGCTGAGATCAATTTCTATTACATGGATGTGGTCCCCGCCTGCGATCTCCAATTGAGCATATAAAAATGCACGCTTGGTGTTGGCTTTGATATACAGGAACTTTTTAGCTTGGGATGACTGAATGACGTCAGCTTTTTCAAAAATTTCCGACACGCCGAGATGTTCGATCACTTTGAGCTGTTCTAATCCGTTGCGAATGTAATTAAAAAAGCCAACATCAGATGGCGAACTATCGTCCAGGGATTTAAAATCAGCGGATTTATGATTTCCCTTTCCTTTGCCGCCTAAAACACTGAGCGTTGTGGTTTTTGGTTCTTGATCGTCTTCGCCTTTTTTTGATTCATCTTTAGCGGCCACTTCTACCACCTGAACTTCAAAAACCCGTTGAGTATTCAATATTTCATTGAAGTAAAGCGCTCCTTTTGGAACGTCTAATATTCTGGCTCTACTTAAATTTGACGGACTTTCATCGACAGTTGTCTCTGGATCAAAATTTTCAGATGGCCACTGACCGCCCGGCTTTTTATCCTCTTTTGGTACTTTATCTTTTTCAAATTTTATATCTAATGGATGATGAAAACTTATCGTATGAAATTGATCTGTCATGGGTAAGTTGGCCACACTGGAAATTTCTTCGACCAATACATTTCTACCATGATTTTGCGTGTAAGCACGAATAAATACATCGCTCATATCAAACGGCTCAAATCGGAACAGCCACACCTTTGCGTTTGATTTCTCGATTGAAGTTTCCAAAATGTTCTTGAATATGGATAAATAACTATTTGTCACTTCAGGATTTAAATTGAGCCAAGCAATATAACTTTGATGGGCCTTGATATCTAATAGGCTATGTGGGTAAGTCTCGCTTAACCTGATGTGCGCATGTGATCCATCCAGCTCCACATCAATCAATCTATTCAAGTTTGCTTCATAAAATGCCGACCTAGTATTCAACGCGGTTTTAAAAAACAAAACTCTGGCTAATTCAATACATGGAATCCACACATACCGTTGCTTGAATGAAAATCTAAAAAGCAGCTGATTCGCATATTCACTAGAAAGCTTCTTTCTCGTAGTGAACTTTTCATAATCTGCCATGGTTTGAATTGACCATGATGATGTAGGAGGTAGATCAATTGCTAAAAAATTAGATTTTGGTCTAACAATTCTATTTTTAGGATAAACTCTGCCAATTGCTAACGCTGGCAAAGCTTCTATTGCTAAAGGAATTTTAGATGTAGTTGAATCTGGTAGCTCAAACTCACACGCAATGTTCCAATTGCTTTCAGAATAGCGAAAGCAGTTTCCAAAGCTTACCAGTTTTGCGTTTTCAGGTATCTTCCTGAATGATGCGTGAAGTGCCAAGAGACAATTTCCTTTTCAAATAGTGTATGTTTTTTATGATTGCTTTCGTTTGATATTCTTTGCGTATGCCAGCTTTTCGAAAGATTATCCATACCTCTAACGATTGGTGTTGCTTAATTAAATCATGGATAACACTTTCAATTCTACGCCAACGGTATGCATCTGGAGACTCTGCAATCTTTTTAATGAAATCGATAGTCTTAGGTAATTTATCTGGATTTTTTTCAAGCGATGCACGTTGCCCAGACTGTTTAATAATCCATGACATACTGCTTCTGCCATGATTATTGCGTAAAGCACCAGATTTTTTTAAATTTTTTACATGTTTTAAAAATTCCGTGTCGCGCCGAACCCAGTCGGCGACAAATTGTTTCGTATTTCTTGGCGCCTGACAAGGTGTATTTTGACTTAGCCAAAGGCGATCATTGCGATAAAGCCAAGCGTACAAAGCACCAAATCCGCCCGTAATTCTTAACCATTTCACACCTTTTTTCGGGTAAGCCGTGATAGCGGCTTTCCATTCACGACGTTTTTCTTTGCAGGCAACAACATCAACTGTTACTTCATGTGCAATCGGAATTTGTGTAGGTACAATTAATTGTTGTGCTCCTGTTATGCCAGACAGTGGCGAGATACTTCCCAGCGACTGCCAAACTACCAAATGACAGAGATAATGGAAGGTTTTTCTATGCTTTCGAAATAGATTTATTAACCACTGTGGATCACTTAGTGATAGCCCGAGTATGTCCATTACTGAGGCAGACCAATATGCCTCCAGATGATTAGCCAGTGCGCTATGGTTCACACGGCTTTTATTCAAATATGAGTGATTTTCTGCAAGCTGTTGGTAATAGTGAGCCCATTGCGCGAACGATATAGAAACATCTAAATCCAAATTTATTAGCTCATCAATATGCTGGCTTAACAACATCAGTTTCTGTTTTTGCTTCGTAGTAAAATCTGATGGAATCTTTCTTACCAAGCTGGCATTGATTGCTGGAAAAAATTCATACTTTCCTTGTGGTCGAAACAAGGCGTCCGTTTCATACAAATACTCTTTGTGGATCGGACATACCATTACACCCGATAACTGGTGTAGCCGGTGCCAATAAGGTTCACCGAACAATTCCAACTCATCACGATAACAATATTTACAGAGTCTTAAAAATTTCGGGACTTTGATGTTTGAAGCAGCAACCCCTGTTCTGGTGTGAACATCCCAGGCTTTGCCAGATAATACTGACTGGACAACCTTTTCGTTTCTGTCTGCTTGCAGGAAATATTTGTACGCGGGATAGAGACTATGCTTCGTTAACCATTGATCTGCTGTTATGTGTGTCAGGTGATAGGTTTTTTGTTCCAAGTCCAGTAAATGACCTGGAAAATCAACAACGGCAGCTACATTTCGAGAGCCAAATAGATCGTTCACTATCTGGCTATCCGAAATAATACCTTGGTGTAGTTTGTATCTGGCTATGACGCTATAGAGCAATTCGTCCGGGTAGGGTACTGGGAAATACCCCAGCACTTAGCTTACCTTCAGGCAATCGCTGACGGCAGCAATTACGCCTGCAGTTTTGAATGCTTCATGTATTGTCGAATTTCCCCGTTGGCTATAAATATAACGGATATCGTTTTCTGGTAATTGATCCCATAGTGAAACCTTCGGTTTTTTAGAGGGATTTTTTACTTTAGGTGGCGCTGGAGTCGAATGCAAAAGATTCAGCATTCTGTGAACAACTTGCATAGTGTCCAGATTTGGATCTTCTTTTAAGGCCGCATCTATAAGAGGGACAGCTATATCCCTGTTAATTCCAAGTAATTCAGCAGCAGTCATGATGGTATTTATTTTGTCATTATCTAGCGGCGGTATTGCTTGCTCAGTATCATTGGTAAAATATTTTTGCTGTTGCAGTGCCTGAAGGAGCTTGGCCTCTACCTCGGGCATTACCAAATCACCATACTTAACTATTTCTTCAGGATTTCCACTGCGAAGTGCTTGAAGCATTTTGTGGACTGGTTGTAGATCATCCTCATAAACTTTTTTAATTAGCTCAACAGTCAATGTTTCCTTGCCGAGAATCATTGCGCGCCACTGCGATAAAACGTAAAGCTTCACCAAAATGTCGATCACTCCTTGGCTCAAGTCATAAAGAGTGTCTGTTATTTGTTGTGTTAAATTTCCCTTACTACGCAACCATTGATACTTCCAGATATAACTCACTAATCTATTCCATTCGTCATCTTGTGGAATGCGATCCCATAAGACATTACCTAATCCTGTGGTGCGTTTCGCCATTTTAAAATCTGTTGCAAAAAGATTTCGAGCCTTAGGTGTACCAACAAAGACTACAGGTACTCCTATAGAGTTAGTTAGGGTGACGAAGAAATCCAACATTGCCTCTTCGCCTCCGGATCGCTTCTTACTTAAATGCTGGATCTCATCTATCACCAACACACCTATTGCGTGGAGGTTCGCGATTTGGGCCATTTCAGCGATCAAACTGTCTACACTTACTCTGAGTTTGCAGTAGGTATTAAAGTATTGGGTGCCTATACGGCTATCTACAGCACGAAAGAAGTTATAGCAAAGTTCGGTCAATGATCCATTACGTGGACATTCGAGCTTTAACCAGGGAATCTGAATTACGTGAAGTTCAGGATGAAAAATTGCTTTGGGATACGTCTCAAGACATTTTTGCACTGCTTTGGTTTTGCCACAGCCAGACAAACCTATGATGGAAAAACCGACTGCAGTAGATTCAACTTCTCTTCTTACGGTTAAGTTAATATCTTTATTAACAATCCGGTCATAGCCATTGTTTAAATGTTTCTTGAAAGCTGCTGTAGCAGGGTTCCGGCCAATATACCCTTGACGAATCAACACGCTAAGTTTCTGCTCTAACACACCATGCTGTACTCTCGGTTGGAAAAACTGGTGAGTTAATCTTTGCAGCGCATGAATTCTCTGGTGCCAATCCAGGTTAAGTTCCCTCTCATCAAATGATGGTGGTACTATCATGTCTTTGAGAACTGATTGCAAATCCTTCAATAGCGGTAACGCGCTGATAAACGGGTTATCTGTGTATTCAGGTAAACCGTGATCCTTGTATTCAGCGATTTCTATCTTATTGTTATCAATTTCCATCATCGTCCCCGTAAATGATATCCAGCATATTCGGAACGCTATAATCTTGTGGTTTTTCGCCCGATAGATAAACCACATTATCTTTTTTAACTGGAAGCTTTTCTGGTTTCGATTGTGGCGGCATCACGCCATTTCGGGCACGATTAACATCAATTTCATTTTTCTTGTTTTCCCGGATGTCAGCGGTTCGTTGAGATTTAGGCAGGTGCGACATGTCTTTGTTTTTTGAACGCGCTTCCTCAACGATCTCTTCAATTTTTTTATCGCGCGTTAATTCGCCTTTTAACTTCGTGAGTTTCGACCGCGCCCCCGTTTTGGCTTGCTCATCCTGAATTCTCCATACATCCCAAAATGTTAAGCCTCGAAAAGCTCGACTTCGTTCAGTAAGCTCAAAAGGAATAAATTTGTCGTACTTGCCATCCGGACGAAAATAAATCGTGTCGGCACAATGCGGATCGTAAGCGACTAATACCTTCATTGATTGACCTTTAATCCTTTCGAACCATCCTTCCTTAACCGCAATCGCGGCGCTGTAATAGCAACCAAAAAGATTCAAGCCCAGTTCGGAGATAGGTACTTCTTTATGGGGCATCAAGTTGACAGCGGCAAGTTCTTCGCTGACACCCCTAAGCTTGCCCGTACGATTTTGTATTCCCCAGTTCCATAACGCTAACGGGATAAGTGGCAGATTTGTTGGTATATCGCGATCAGGATCGTAATATTCCATCGCATGTGTGGTGTTATAAATAATGACGCAATTAATAATGATGCGAGTGATATCTCTCAATGTAAGTTCGGCGTCCATTCGATAATCCGAACCACCACGTTTTTTAACGATGGTGCTAGTGACGTAACCTTCAACGTATGGTTTAAAGTCAGCCTGCAGTGTTCTAAATTGTTGCTCTACAATGCCTTTCCAATCTGCTCTGAACGATGGCGTGTTTTGGACGTTAATAAATAATGCCTCGGAAAGCACTTCTACTGCTTTTCCTATTAGCTCACCTTTATCCCCAAGAATAGCTTCAGGTTTACCAATGACTGGCCATTCGTCTTGATTGATAGTAATACCGTAACTTGCGCAATATCGCACCTTGTCGAACATGGTGTTTGCCAATGCAAACATTGCACTTACCCATGATGGCCCCTCCAATCCTACGTGCACACCAGTAATCATTCGGCTGAATACATCAATTACAATATAAATTACCGGACGACCAACAATAACGCTGCGAGTCTCTTCATCAATCAAATAAAGGTCACCAATCGTTGCATCGATCTGGTATAAGCTGCCAGGTCCCATTGCACTTGCCGTCGATGACCCCAAGACAGGGCGATAGTCCTTCTGGTAAATAATCTCGCCGAGTCGTTTTTTAATTTTTTCAGTGTCTGTTACTTCCTTTTGGAGGAAGTAATAAAATTGTTCATAGGTTGGAGCCTCGGCTAACTGCTCTTCGTTGTTTTTCTTAGAGCTATCAAACCCAAGCAAAAACAACGCCCTGCGGTATACGAACCGAACCGTATTTTCGTCGTTTGTTAAGTAATACACTTTGATAACTGTACGAAATATTTTTTCTATTTCTGCTGTGATATTGGTGCCAGTACCTAGCGCTACTTTGCGAGGACGCCCACGTTTTTTATCGGTGATGGCTTTGGGTTTGTTCGGACTCCCCTTATTGCTTGTGTCTGGATACAAAGCATTGGGATTCTTGCCACGTTGCCAATATTCTCTGAGTTTTCTGTATACCAATGCTTTAGTGGTCTCATGCTTTGCAACCATCGCTTGGATCATTTTTCCACGCGAACCACGTTCATAAATAGCAGGCTCGTCAGTAACATACGGCTCCACCATTTCCCACGCTTTTTTCTGAATATTTTTCGCCCATTGAGATTGCTTGGTTGGGTTCAGGATAAATAATTCAAAAGGGTCGTCGATCCAGCGCATCTCTTCATTAGCAAGGTGTTCCACTAGAACCGCACGCTCTACTTGCTGAGGCAACGCATTTTCAGCGTCTATATCTATCCAATAGATTGTCTTTGGTTCGCTCCATAAAATGCGATAGCGGTGATCCGATAATTCATAGACATCATTCACCAACAGCATATTCATAATCCTGTTCGAGCCAAAAATGTGAAGGAGTAAGATCTTTTGCTCTCAGGTTCACAATCGTTAAAGCTTCAAGATCAAAGAAGAAAGCTCGCTGGGCAAGGAACTGTCGTAGTAAAGAAAGGTGGGTACCCGGCTCGATGTTATATTCGTCATCTAATCGGGTGGTTATAGCGGTAATTTTTTGTGAAGGGGACTGATTAATCGCGGCGAGCAATATTTTAAAATATTCTTGTTGTTGCTCAGGGGTACTCAAATCAAAGTGATTCATGTAGGGATGAAACCACTTTACATTCTTTTGGAGTAATGCCGGAATTTCCAGCTCTGTTACCAAGTTAAACTGTATGCCCTTGGAGACCCAGTAGCGGCGTTCCAATTCCATTTTTTCAAGTACACGCGGATCATCAAGTTCTTCGGCATATTTCGCAGATATTGCCCTGCGAATAGTTTTACCTTGGATATTCAGATCAACCAGAAAGTCTGTGGTAAGGACTTCGTCTGTACCTTGATAGCTCAGATGAGCTATCCCCATCTCACGGGCAATAGTTTGTGAGTCCTCAAGAGGCACCGGAAATTGTTCGCGGATATCGGTCACCTGCGAATCCCAATCCAGCATCAGCAATACATGGTATTCAAGGTCGGACAGCAACTGGTGAACGCGACCCACTGTAACGCTGGGCGAGCGATTATATCTTCCCCTGGAGTTCACATCCCTGACAGTCAAATAGGGTTTATAGGCTCTGCCGGCACCTGAACCAGCGCCTTTAGCTAAACGCGAAGCTATCTGCTTTTCCGCTTTAGCCTTGATTTCCTTAGTTTTTTCGGGATTCTTGGACATTAAAAAACCCAGTAGCAACCTATTTTGATCAAATATAGGCCACTGCTGGGTTAGTATCACTAATTATTTTAAAGTATCGCCATTTATTTTAAAGTATCACTAATTATTTTAAAAAGACAAAACCGGGATTTCTCCCGGTTTTCTTCATTCGACCGTTACCGACTTGGCTAAATTCCTGGGCTGGTCTACATCTGTGCCTTTGATAATGGCAACGTAATAGCTCAGCAATTGCAGTGGCAAGGTGTAGAGGATAGGTGCCAACCAATGATGGATATGGGGTACGTTGATAACACGCATGGTTGCGTCAGATTCAAAGTGTGCGTCGACATCGGCAAAGACGTAGAGTATGCCGCCACGCGCGCGGACTTCTTCAACGTTGGATTTGAGTTTTTCCAGCAGGTCGTTGTTGGGTGCGACAACAATAATCGGCATTTCCGCATCGATCAGTGCCAGGGGGCCGTGCTTTAATTCGCCGGCGGCATAGGCCTCTGCGTGTATATAAGAGATCTCCTTTAATTTGAGTGCGCCTTCCATCGCAATCGGGTACTGGTCGCCGCGCCCCAAAAACAGGGCGTGGTGTTTATCGGCAAACTCTTCGGCGAGCGCTTCGATCTGTGGTGCTAACGCCAGGGATTCTTCCAGTTTTGCAGGAAGGTTTTTTAGCGCGCCAACCATGTCGTGTTGTTGTGCCGCACTCAAACCATTGTATTTGCCAATCGCCAATACCAGCATTGCCAAACCGACCAATTGTGTGGTGAACGCTTTGGTAGAGGCCACACCAATTTCCGCACCGGCGCGGGTCATGAAGGCAAGGTCTGACTCACGCACCAGCGATGAACCGGCGACATTACAAATCGTCAGGCTGCCGAGATAACCCAGGTCTTTTGCGAGGCGCAGGGCTGCAAGTGTATCTGCTGTTTCACCGGATTGGCTGATGGAAACCAGCAGGCTGTTTGGTTGCACAAAGGATTTGCGATAACGGAACTCGCTGGCGATTTCAACATTGCAGGAAATGCCGGCGAAAGATTCAATCCAATAGCGCGCGACCAGACCGGAATGGTAGCTGGTGCCACAGGCAACGATTTGCACGTGTTTTACTTTTTTGAACAACTCAGCGGCACCGTTGCCGAAAGTTTCATCCAATACCGAGTCATTACTCAAACGACCCTCAAGGGTATTCAATACCGCATGGGGCTGCTCATAAATTTCCTTGAGCATGAAATGGCGATATTGGCCTTTATCACCCGCGTCATAACTGGCGGTGGATTCATGGATCTGGCGTTCGACCTTGACGCCGTCGCGGTCATAAATATCAATACTGTGACGGGTAATTTCCGCAACATCGCCCTCTTCAAGGAAAATGAAACGGCGCGTTACCGGCAGGAGTGCCAACTGGTCGGAGGCAATAAAGTTTTCACCAATCCCCAAACCTATAACCAACGGGCTGCCCGAGCGTGCAACCACCAGGCGGCTGGGATCATTTTTGTCCATCAACACTGTGCCATAAGCACCGTGTAATTGTTTGACGACTGTTTGCACCGCGGCGAGCAGGTTGCCGCTGGTTTGCAATTCTTTTTCCACCAGGTGTGCAATCACTTCGGTATCGGTATCCGATGTGAATACATAGCCCTCGGCCTGCAGCCGGGTGCGCAGCGGACTGTGGTTTTCAATAATACCGTTGTGCACTACAGCGATATGTTCTGTGGATACATGCGGGTGCGCGTTGCGCTCACTGGGTTCACCATGGGTGGCCCAGCGTGTGTGCGCAATACCGGTACCACCCGGTGTCGGGCTCGCCAGGATTGCATCGGCCAACTCTTTGACTTTGCCCAAGCGGCGCACGCGCTGCAATTCACCATTACCGCTGACCACTGCCACACCGGCAGAGTCATAACCGCGATACTCCAGGCGACGCAATCCCTCCACCAAAATATCCACCACATCGCGTTGCGCTACAGCGCCGACGATTCCACACATAAAAACTCCTTAGGCTGTTAGCAATTTATAAGCAGGTCTTGTTTACAGGCTGGCGCAAATGACTTGCACGCCGTGTTGTTCGATTTGTTGTTTGTCTTTTTCTGCAATGGCTTCATCCGTTACCAACACCTTGATAATGGACCAGGGCAATTCCAGGTTATGGATTTTGCGGCCAATCTTGTCCGACTCGGCCATCACAATCACTTCGCGCGCGACCTCTGCCATCACCCGGCTTAAGCTGTAGAGTTCATTGAATGTAGTAGTACCGCGGGCGAGATCCAGACCATCGGCGCCGATAAAAAATTGGTCGAAGTTGTAGGAACGCAAAATCTGTTCGGCGAGTTGCCCCTGGAAGCCTTCGGATTTTGGATCCCAGGTGCCGCCAGTCATGAGGATGGTGGGTTCGTTTTCCAGCTCGCGCAGGGCGTTGGCGATGCTGAGGGAATTGGTCATCACCACCAGCCCCTGTTTGTGGGACAACTCCGGCAGCAGGGCGGCCGTTGTCGAGCTGCCGCTGTCGAGGATAATGCGGTTGTGATCGCGGATTAACTGGGCGGCAGCCCTGGCAATCGCTTGCTTACGAACCGAAACTTTTTCAGCCGGATCACTGATCAGCTCCTGGGGAACCAATACAGCACCGCCATAGCGGCGCAGGAGCAGGCCATTGCCCTCAAGGGCAGCAAGGTCTTTGCGGATGGTAACTTCGGAGGTGGAAAACTGGTTGGCGAGGGTTTCAACGCTGACTTCGCCCTGGCTGTTTAGCAGGTCGATAATTGCGCGACGGCGCTGCTGGGTATTGCGTTTGGTCATGATGGCTTGCCAATAAGTTTCGAAACGAAAGCAATTGTATGTATTCGAAACTTAATGGCAAGCAAATTATGGCTTAGTTACTGACAAACTTGGATAACAAGCGGATATAGGCCACCTGGTAATCGTTGTGGTTCTCCGTGACTTCCCAGGAATTGAGCGGCCAACTGGTATTAAAGTCGAGGTAAGACTTCATCGCCGGCTGGCCAGTGGGGGGATTGGGAGCGGCCGTGCCGCAATCCTGGTGAGGGTTTTGCGTGTTGCAATTACTATCCCAGTTATAGTTAGGGTTGGGGCCGCCAACCAGGAAACCGGGTGCCGGACCGTAAACGGACTGACCCACTCGATCCCAATTCGCACTTTTATCAGCAAACCAGGAGTGATAAAACTCATTGACTGAACTGTGCACACCCAGGCTGTACATATTGGACAGATAAACCATACCCAGGGGATTGGTGCCATGCAGATAGTTGAGATACCCCAGCGCGGCATTATTGGCTTCCCCCGCATGCTGACTGGACAGGGCTGCATAATGCACAAACAAAGTCCCCCTTTGTGACATAGAGCGATTGCTGCCCCAGGAAAAACCTCCTGCACCCTCCAGGTATACGCGATATGCGTCATTTGCATTGCGCACACCCGCAAGGTAATCAGAACCGGTTATCTGGTTACTGTAATCCGAGCGAATGGTATTAGCAGTTGAACTGGTTGCACCGGGTAAGCTGGCGTAATACAGGAAGGTATTAACGCGATTGGTATTCCAGTGGGATACCCAATACAGCCGGTTACTGTTGATAAAGTTTTCGGCAAGGGTTTTATAGGCATCGGTACCTGTTAGTGCAAACAGATAAACCGCTGCCTGGACTTTCTTTTCAGTAAGGGCATTGGCACAACGCTGTTGTGCAGTGGCATCACTGCCCGGTGCGGAACAGACCTCCTGATCACCCGCACCCAACCCCTGATAAATACCCTGGTTATTGTTAACACGCACATCCGGATTATTGCCAGCCCAGGTCCAGGCATTAGCCGCACGAGTTTGCAAGTCAGCAGCGTAGCTTGCTAGCAATTCATTACCCAGGTCGGCAAATACCTTGGCACCAAAGGCAAACGCGGCGGCACTGCTCAGGGTAGCCGATGTACTGGCCGGGCCATAATAACTGCACCCCATTGCTGCCGAAGGCGGGCTGGCGTGTGCCAAGCCAAGAATGGACAATACTGACCCATCGTTATTTTGCATTTTTTTCAGCCAGTCAAATCCCCATTTGATTTCATCGATGAGGTCGGGAATACCGTTGCTGGATTCAGGAATATTAAAGTCATCCGTCCAAGCCGATGGGTTTTCCAAATAAGCGTGGAGCAGGGCAATCAGGTAATCGGCATGCCAGTTGGTGTATTTATTGTAATCGCCGGCATCAAACCAGCCCCCGGACAAATCCTTTTCTGTACCACTAACACCAGTGATAGTGTTGCCTTCACGTTTAAACAAACGTGCCTGGGTATCCTGGCAACTCCCTAAGTGACTGGCACCATCTGTCCAGCCAGCCTCTGCATAGGGCTGTTGTTTGGCAAAACCGGCCCGCTGGTAAAAGAAGGTACGCACAGCGTGTTTAAGGACAGGCTTATAGACATCGGCTGCAATCCTGAATCCGGGTGAACGCACATTGCGCTCTACATCGACAACGGCGTAATTACCTGTCGCGGTGACATTGGAAAAATCAAACCACCAGACCTTATCACCCGCTTCCGCCGATACGGCACCACTTTTCCAGGCGCTGGCCGTACCTGTGTGCACAACCTGCCCATTGTGCAGGTTAACCAGTTGGTAGTTGCCACCGGGTGTAAAACTCTGTTGCGCATCAAAACCGGTTTGGGGATCGCGAATCACGGCTATCTTTTGCGCATCCGGCAGGTAGCCGAACTGATCGACCACCATAAAATTGCTGATGCTGGCAGTGAGCGAACCCTCAGAACTTGCCGAGCTGGCACTTGAGCCAGGGGAAGATGCAACACTTGAACTGCTGATAGCGCTGCTACTGGAGGATACAGGCTCCACACTGGCAGTGCTTGAACTCACCGATGAGCTTATCGAGCTGCTGGAGCTGTCTTCCGCGCTGGAACTGCTAATCGCGCTGGACGAACTGGATGTCACAACCGATGACAGGCTGCTGGATACTGCGCTTGAAACCTGTACTGCACTGGATGAATGGCTGGAACTTATTGAACTGGCCACCGAGGAAACGACCGCAGAACTGTTGGAACCTCCGCTACCGCCACCACCGCCGCCACAGGCAGTTATTATTCCGGTCAGGCTGATCACGAAAAGACGGGATGATAAGGACATACAAACCTCTTTATGGTTATTTTGTCCCTATCCTACACCACCCAAGAAACCGGTTACAGGATACAGCACTTATTTTTGCATCTTTGGCCCATCCAATAAAAACGGAGCCGAAGCTCCGTTTTTACCAGCACTAGAGCTTGCGCCCCAGTCGCTTTTCTACCATTTTCCGCTCCCAGCGCGGGCTTAGCCAACCAAATACTTCATAAGCCCAGCACCCGTGCAACAAAACCCCTAATCCCCATCCCATAAAGGGCCAATAGATATGTTCAATCTGGTGGCCACCGCTGAATAAAAACACACTGGTGAAAACCACATACATCAATACATGGGAATAGAATTCCTTAATTCCCTTTACATACTGCATGGCCTCAACTTCATCGACTTTTAGCGGTTGTTCGCTCATATCATCTGCTCCTGACTCGAAGGTTGCCGGATCTACCTCAAACACCGAGGCCAGTGATTTGATTGTTTCCAAGCCAGGTTTACTACCGCGCTCTATACGCTGGATCGTCCTGATACTCAGGCCGGTCAATTCCGCCAATTGCTCCTGTGACCAACCGCGCTGTAACCGAAGCTTTCTTACAATCATGTCATCACCTCAAACCTTGGGTGGAGCGACTATCGGTCAAATACGCCTCCAGCAACACGTCAGCAACCTGACATGTTTGCGACAACAACGATTTTTCTATTGGGATGAAGAGCACAACAATAGGGCTCAGGATTTCCTGGTAGGCCGCTCCCAGCCTTGAATATTGCGCTGTTTACCACGCGCTACGGCTAATTCAGCGGCGTCTACATCGCGGGTGATAACCGAGCCTGCACCCACCGTTGCACCGGCGCCGATATTGACTGGCGCCACCAGGGCTGAGTTGGAGCCGATAAAGGCGTTATCACCAATCTCGGTTTTGAATTTATTCACACCGTCATAGTTACAGGTGATAGTACCTGCACCCACATTCACGCCACTGCCTACACGTGCATCACCGATATAGCTCAGGTGATTTACCTTGCTGCCTTTGGCGATAACCGCTTTTTTGGTTTCAACAAAGTTGCCAATTTTCACGGCATCCGCCAGGTTGGTCCCGGGGCGCAGGCGCGCGTAAGGGCCAATATCACAATCGGCGGCAATTACCGCATCTTCGATATGGCTAAATGCTTTGATGTGGGTGTTATTACCGATTTTGCTGTTGATAATGATGCAGTTGGGCTCGATCACCACACCATCGCCCAGGACAACCTCGCCCTCAATGACACAGTTGATATCGATTACCACATCGCGGCCAGCACTCAGGTTGCCGCGACAGTCAAAGCGCGCCGGATCGAGCAGGGTCACGCCCGCGTCCATCAGTGCCCTGGCCTGTTGCTGCTGGTAGTAACGCTCCAGGGTCGCCTGTTGCTGGCGGTTGTTGATCCCTTCCACCTCCTGGATCGCCCCCGGTTGTTCCACATGGATGGCCACACCATCTGCCTTGGCCATGGCAATAATATCGGTAAGGTAATACTCGCCCTGGGCGTTGTTATTGCCGAGCCTGGGCAACCATTGCTGCAAATGCCTGGCTTTCACGGCCATGATGCCGGTATTGATTTCACAGATTAAACGCTGCTCGTCACTGGCATCTTTATGCTCCACGATAGCGACCACCGCACCGGAGGTATCGCGCACGATGCGGCCATAGCCGCTGGGATCGGGCAGGTCAACGGTCAGCAATGCCATTTGTTGGTCGGTGACGCCGGCCACCAGCTTTTGCAGGGTCGCAGCGCGGGTGAGGGGCACATCGCCATACAGGATTAATACCGTCGCCTCGGGACGCAGGTGGGGCAGGGCCTGCTGAACCGCATGGCCGGTGCCCAACTGCTGGGCCTGTACAACAAATTTCACATCCGGCGCCGCCATGCGCTGCTCCACCTGTTCAGCGCCATGTCCTACGATCAATAAGAGCTGTTCACCACCCACCTGGCGCGCGGTATCAACAACATGCTGCACCAGCGGCTTGCCGCCAATGGGATGGAGCACCTTGGGCAAATCGGAACGCATACGAGTGCCTTTACCGGCGGCAAGAATCAAGATATCGAGCATGGAAGAATCCTTGTGAATGGGCAAAAACCGGGGCGCAGTTTACTCCTTATTCAAGCCGGCCAACACCTCGGGGGTTTACCCCCATAACCCATTTCGCTAGTGTGACGAGCTCGACAATGCCTGGCTCGCCACGATGAACAACCTCCTTTGCCCCTGCGGCTCCCGCCTCAATTACAGCATCTGCTGCCAACCCCTGCACCAGGGCACGCCCGCTGCCAACCCGGAAGCCTTAATGCGCTCGCGCTACAGCGCCTTTGTCCTGCGACTCGGCGATTACCTGCTGCAAAGCTGGCACAGCTCCACCCGCCCGATCTCACTCAGCCTGGAAAACTCGCCGGACTGGCGCGGGCTGCAGGTATTGAGTGCAAGCCAGCAGCAAGACCATGGCAAGGTCCACTTTCGCGCTGTCTATCGCGAGGGAACACACTGGGGTTTTCTGCAGGAAGAATCGGATTTTGTGCGAGAGCAGGGCCATTGGTATTACCTCCACGGCACAACCCGTGAAGGCCAACTCAAACCCGGTCGCAATGATCCATGCCTGTGTGGCAGTGGTAGGAAATTTAAGCTGTGTTGTGGGTGAAAATATAATGTGCTTATGTTGATAAAAAACGGGCCTCAGTTGAGGCCCGTTTTTTATTGAAATCGCAACTTGCTTATTTGCCGGCTTTCTTTTTGATCGCCTGCAAGGTGCGCAATTGCGCAGCGGCTTCTGCCAGTTGTACGGCAGCGCGCTGGAAATCGATTTCCGATGCCTGCTCAGCCAATTGATGCTGGGCGCGCTCTTGCGCTTCAAGCGCAGCAGCCTCATCCATATCATTGGCGCGCAGGGCAGTGTCGGCCAGCACAGTCACATGGTAGGGTTGAACTTCAAGGTAACCACCGGACACGTAGAAAATTTCTTCGGTTCCACCCTGTTTGATGACACGCACCGGACCTGGATTAATGCTGGTCAGCAAAGGCGCGTGACCATAGGCAACACCCAGATCACCCAGGGCACCTGTTGCAACGACCATCTCCACCAGGCCGGAGAAGATTTCACGCTCAGCACTGACGATATCGCATTGAAGAGTCATGGCCATACTTGTGTCTCTTGAACTTGGGTAAACGGCAAACCAGCCCCGCTTGGCACGGGGCTGAGGTTATTACTTGAGTTTGCCGGCTTTTTCGATGGCTTCGTCGATACCGCCCACCATATAGAAGGCTTGTTCAGGCAGGTGATCGTAATCACCGGCTAACAAGCCTTTGAAACCACGAATGGTTTCTTTCAGGGGAACGTACTTGCCGGGTGAACCGGTAAATACTTCTGCCACGTGGAAAGGCTGGGACAGGAAACGCTCGATTTTACGCGCACGGTTTACAGTCAACTTGTCTTCTTCTGACAGTTCGTCCATACCCAGGATGGCAATAATATCTTTCAGCTCTTTGTAACGTTGCAATACCGATTGGACACCGCGGGCTACTAAGTAGTGCTCGTTACCAATAACCATTGGATCAAGCTGGCGCGAGGTAGAGTCCAGTGGATCAATCGCCGGATAAATACCTTTCGCCGCAATATCACGACTCAATACTACGGTAGAGTCCAAGTGCGCAAAGGTAGTCGCGGGTGACGGGTCAGTCAGGTCGTCCGCCGGTACGTATACGGCTTGTACAGAGGTAATAGAACCGATCTTGGTAGATGTAATGCGCTCTTGCAGCACACCCATTTCTTCTGCCAGTGTTGGTTGGTAACCCACCGCTGAAGGCATACGGCCCAGGAGGGCAGATACTTCGGTGCCGGCCAGGGTGTAACGGTAGATATTGTCAACGAACAACAGAACGTCACGACCTTCGTCACGGAATTTTTCCGCCATGGTCAAACCGGTCAGGGCTACGCGCAAACGGTTGCCTGGCGGCTCGTTCATCTGGCCGTACACCATGGCTACTTTGTCGACCACGTTGGAATCTTTCATCTCGTGGTAGAAGTCGTTACCTTCACGGGTGCGCTCACCCACACCGGCAAACACCGACAAACCGCTGTGCTCTTTGGCGATATTGTTGATGAGTTCCATCATGTTTACGGTTTTACCTACACCGGCACCACCGAACAGGCCGACCTTACCGCCTTTGGCGAAAGGGCAAACCAGGTCGATTACCTTAATACCGGTTTCCAGCAGTTCTTCTGAAGCGGCAAGCTCTTCATAGGCAGGCGCAGCGCGGTGAATCTGCATACGCTCCTGTTCGCCGATGGGGCCGGCTTCGTCAATCGGGTTACCCAACACATCCATAATGCGACCCAGGGTTTGCGTTCCCACGGGCACTTTGATGGGTTCGTTGGTATTGGTTACGCTCAGGCCGCGACGCAAACCTTCGGAGGAACCAAGAGCAATAGTGCGCACTACACCGTCGCCTAATTGCTGTTGCACTTCGAGGGTAAGGTTGCCTTCGCTGATAACCAGTGCATCATAAACTTTGGGTACTGCATCGCGCGGGAATTCCACGTCGATAACGGCACCGATAATCTGAACGATACGTCCGCTACTCATTTCCGGTTCCTCTTTGTCCAGGGGCTCTTTGACAAAAGCCTTGGATCAAAAATGTGAAGGTTTAAAAACAAAAACTTTTCGCTAGCCTAGTGTTTCGCTGGTTAGTGGGGAACTTGCAGCTTATTGCACCGCTGCCGCACCGCCCACAATTTCCGACAGTTCCTGGGTAATTGCTGCCTGACGCGCCTTGTTATAAATCAGCTTAAGGGTGTCGATCAGTTCACCGGCGTTATCGGTAGCGTTTTTCATCGCGATCATACGCGCGGCCTGTTCACAGGCCGCGTTTTCGACAACCGCTTGATACACTTGCGACTCGATATAGCGGGTGAGCAGCCCTTTCAACAAGGCTTCTGCGTCCGGCTCGTAAATGTAATCCCAGTGATGCTTGAGCTTGGTGGTCTCTTCTGCAACCAGCGGCAACAACTGATGGACATTGGGCTTTTGGGTCATGGTGTTGACGAATTCGTTACTTACCAGGAACAGCTTGTCGATCTTGCCTTCTTCAAACGCATCGAGCATGACTTTGACGCTGCCAATCAGATCCGCTAATTCCGGTGCTTCACCGATATCGCGGGTCGAGGCAATCACATTGCCGCCGTAGGTTTTGAAAAACTGTGCAGCTTTGGCACCGATAATACACAGGTCGATAGCAATACCCTGATCAGCCCAGACCTTCATACTTTTGATAGCGGTTTTGAACGCGTTGATGTTCAAACCACCACAGAGTCCGCGGTCACTGGAAACCAGGATATAACCCACACGCTTGACTTCACGCTCTTTCATAAAGCGGTGCTTGTATTCGGCGCTGGCGTTGGCCAGATGGCCGATCACGGCGCGAATACGCGTGGCGTAGGGCTTGCCCAACTGCATGCGATCCTGTGCACGACGCATCTTACTGGCGGCAACCATTTCCATTGCGCTAGTAATTTTTTGTGTGCTTTTGACGCTCGATATCTGCGTCCGAATTTCTTTTGTACCTGCCATACTCAAAGACTCTTGAGAGAGTGATGAAGCTGCGCGTTGCGCAGCTTCCCATTACCAGGTGCGGCTTGCTTTGAGCTTGGTGATCAGCTCTTTGAACTTGCCTTCCAGTTCGCCATTCCAATCGCCAGTCGCATCGATATGCGCTATGGTATCGGCGTACTCCGCTTTGGCGAAGGAGAGCAGGGCCGCTTCAAAATCCAGCACCTTGTTCACTTCGATATCTTTCAGGTGACCTTCGTTAGCGGCATAAAGCACCAGCGCCATTTGTGCAACAGAAAGGGGCGCAAATTGCTTTTGCTTCATCAGCTCGGTAACGCGTTGGCCGTGTTCCAGTTGCGACTTGGTCGCTTCGTCCAGGTCAGAAGCAAACTGGGAGAAGGCCGCCAACTCGCGATACTGCGCCAGTGCGGTACGAATACCACCGGACAGTTTCTTGATCACCTTGGTCTGCGCTGCACCACCCACACGGGATACAGAGATACCGGCGTTCATTGACGGGCGAACACCCGCGTTGAACATGGACGATTCCAGGAAGATCTGACCATCGGTGATAGAAATCACGTTGGTGGGAACGAACGCAGAAACGTCACCGGCCTGGGTTTCAATGATCGGCAGCGCGGTTAAGGAACCTGTTTGGCCTTTCACTTCACCATTGGTGAACTTCTCCACGTACTCTTCGCTCACGCGAGAGGCGCGCTCCAGCAGGCGCGAATGCAGATAGAACACATCGCCAGGATAGGCTTCACGACCTGGTGGACGGCGCAGCAGCAGGGAGATTTGACGGTAAGCCCAGGCCTGCTTGGTCAGGTCGTCATAAATAATCAGTGCATCCTGGCCGCGGTCGCGGAAGTATTCACCCATGGTGCAACCGGCAAAAGGTGCCAGGAATTGCATGGCTGCTGGGTCAGATGCGGTAGCAGCAATTACGATGGTGTGATCCATGGCACCGTGCTCTTCCAGCTTGCGCACAACGCTGGCAATAGAAGAGGCTTTCTGGCCGATAGCTACGTAAATACACTTAATGCCAGAGCCTTTTTGGTTGATGATCGCATCAACCGCAATAGCCGTTTTACCAATCTGGCGGTCACCGATGATCAGCTCGCGCTGGCCACGGCCAATCGGCACCATGGCATCGATCGCTTTCAAACCGATTTGCACTGGCTGGTCTACCGACTTACGCCAGATAACGCCAGGGGCAATTTTTTCCACCGCATCGGTTTGGCTGGTATTGATAGGGCCTTTGCCATCGATGGGGTTACCCAGGGCATCCACCACACGGCCGAGCAATTCGGGGCCAACGGGTACTTCAAGGATGCGACCGGTGCACTTACATTTTTGGCCTTCGGCAACACCGCGGTAATCGCCCAGGATTACTGCGCCGACGGAGTCGCGCTCCAGGTTCAGTGCCATACCATAGACACCGCCTTCAAATTCGATCATTTCGCCGTACATCACTTCGGCGAGACCGTGGATACGAATAATACCGTCGGTTACGGAAACCACAGTACCTTCGTTTTGAGCTTCTGTTGAAAATTCAAGACCGGCAATACGCTGCTTGATGATTTCGCTGATTTCAGAAGGATTCAGTTGCTGCATGCTCTGTTCCTCAACCCTAATTAGTTAGGATTTCAATGCTTCGGCGAGTTTAGCCAAACGTCCGCGCACTGAACCGTCGATAACTGTGTCACCGGTGTGGATAACAACACCACCCAGCAAGCTCTTGTTTATAGAGCTGTGTACACTCACGTTACGATCCAGTTTGGCGCTCAGGGCTTGGGCCAGTTTGTTAATCAGGTCGACAGGCAACTCATAAGCTGCTGTCACCTCGACATCAATCGTTTTTTCCTGCTGGGCCTTCATTCTGGCGAACAACTCCTTGATATAAGGAAGCAGTGCCAGACGCTTGTTGCTCGCAAGGGTGCGGATGAAGTTTTGTTGCTTTTCATCCAGCTGATCACCGCAAACTTGCACGAAGACGGAAGCTTTTTGCTGTGCAGACAGGGCTGAAGCGGCGAGCGCTTTTTTAACCTGCTCCTGTGCTGCTACGGCGGCTGAAACTTCCAGTGCTTCATACCAGGACTGCAATTGATTGGCAGCCTGGGCAAATTCAAATGCTGCTTTGGCGTAAGGTCTTGCCAAGGTGGTTAGTTCAGCCATATCTACCTCTCTTACAGCTCGGCAGCGAGTTTGTTAACCAACTCGTTGTGAGCATTTTGATCGATAGAAGATTCCAGAATTTTTTCCGCACCGGCCAGGGCCAAAACCACCACCTTGCTGCGCAACTCTTCTTTTGCACGGCTGGTAGCCAGTTCGATTTCTGCCTGGGCTGAGGCCTTGACGCGCTCGGCTTCCTGTTGCGCCTTGAGTTTTGCTTCTTCAACAATCTCAATCGCGCGCTTGTTGGCCTGGTCGATAATGGCAGCAGCTTCCTTCTTGGCAGAAGTCAGCTGTTCAACCACTTTCTTTTGCGCCAGTTCCAGATCTTTTTCGGCTCTATCCGCAGCTTGCAGACCATCGGCGATACGCTTGCTGCGCTCTGCCATTGCCGCAACAATGGGTGGCCACACGTAGCGATACGTCAGGTAGATGAAGATGGCGAAGGCCACCATCTGACCTATGAAAGTTGCGTTAAAGTTCACAGTTGAATGCCTTTGTTAAAGGATGAGTGTCGTGGGCGTAAGTTCCCGCAGGAATTAGGCACCCAGTGCGAACAGAATGTACATACCGATACCAACACCGATCATTGGAATCGCGTCCACCAGACCCATAACAACAAAGAATTGCGTACGCAGCATCGGCAGCAATTCAGGCTGACGTGCGGCACCTTCCAAAAATTTACCACCCAGCAGGGCCACGCCGATTGCAGCGCCGATTGCGCCCAAACCGATCACCAGTGCACCTGCCAAAATAATCAAAGCTGCTGCTTCAGTCACAGTGTTTCTCCTCGTTAAGGTTAAATAAAAAAGTGGGTTAAAACTTAATGTTGCTCATTGGTCTGGAAAGCCATGCTCATGTACACGATGGTCAGCACCATGAAAATAAAGGCTTGCAGCGCGATGATCAAAATGTGGAACAGGGCCCAGATGAGTTGCAGGGAAATACCGAACAACCCCAGTACCAGATTGACGCTGTACATAATTGCAATCAGGATAAAAATCACTTCGCCAGCATAGAGGTTGCCGAATAACCGCAGGCCGAGGGATACGGGTTTGGCAAGCAGGCTGACCAACTCAAGTAACAAGTTGATAGGAATGCAAAGGATTTGTATGAATATATTTTTGCTGCTGAAGGGGTGCAGGGTCAGTTCACCCAGGAAACCACCTATGCCTTTCTCACGGATACTGAAAAATATAATCAGCAGGAACACGGCAAAAGCCATACCCAGGGTAACGTTGGGATCAGTGGAAGGTACAACCTTGAAGAAAACATTATGCGGATCCGCACCAAAGGCATTTACAGCAATCACCTCAGCGGTTTTAGGCAACAGGTCGATAGCTACCAGATCCATGGCGTTCATAAAGAACACCCACACCAGAATGGTAAGGGCCATAGGCGCCACCATGGCATTCCTGTAGGGGAACATGCCTTTCACATTGTTATCGACAAATTCGATAACGGCTTCAATCCCGTTCTGGAAACCTGTAGGCACACCGCTACTGGCTTTTTTGGCAACACCGCGAAAGAGCAGGAAAAATACCAATCCCAAAAATACGGACCAGCCCATGGAGTCAACATTGATCGACCAGAACCCCATTTGCGCCGCTTCTTCAGCGCTTTTGGCAAAACCCCAACTACCATCAGGCAATTGACCATAGGTGAGATTGGTGAGGTGGTGTTTGATATAGCCTGCAGAGGTGAGAGCTTCGTGTTCAGCGGATGCCATGGTTACTATCCAAAATTGCCCAAATAGAATTCTGTTTTATCAACGGCGATTTCCGTTCCCGGACGGAATACCCGTGGCTGCATTAACGGGACCGCCTTTGTAGGCAATCAACCAGGCAACCAGCTGCGTCATAACATAGGCGAGCAGCATAAGCGCGGCGTAGGTTGGCTCCCTGAGCCAGTCAATCCGGGAGAAGGCCAGTGCCAGCAGTATCAGGCTGACCAACCATTTACTTGCCTGTCCCAGATAAAACGCCAGCAACATTTTGTGCGGCGGCTGCCCTAACGCCGGGCGAAAAACCACGAGTGCCAGCCAGGTATTGGCTGCAACTCCAATCAATCCACCGATAAGTAATGAAATGGCGACTTGATGTTGAAAAAGGGCGCCGGCTGCAGCGATGAGCAAGGTGATAAGCAACTGCAAAGCCGGGGCGCGGAGAGCATAAGCGCGGCCATCGAGATAACGTGACACGGTTGCTGGCTCCCCCTATTTTTGGCGGCGGCATTCTGTCATAAACCATCGCTTATTACCATTGGTAACAAGGTGATAACCGGACGCTCAAATGCGGCGCATTATAGAGACTAACCCCCCGAGCAGCAACCTTCGGACTAGCACCAAATGCAAAAACTGACTAGTAAATTCCCTGTAAATTTACGCACAAAAAATTTCCGGGAGAAATCTTTGACGCCGGAAGCGGCGGCCCCGCAGGGGTGGCGGCCATGAACGGCGGCCACAAAAAATCTGATTTAAACGGAGTTATTCTGTAATTGATTATTTTATGTGCGCCAGTATGCCGTCGAGCTCATCCAGCGAGTTGTAAGTAATTACCAACTTACCCTTTCCTTTTGCACCATGTTGGATCTCGACACCGGCTCCCAACGTCTCTGACAGGCTGTCCTGCAGGCGGCGGATATCCGCCGAAACATTTTGCTCAGGCTTGAATTTGTCCTGGTTTTTACCTTCCTGTACCTGGCGTACCAGCGCTTCGGTTTGACGGACAGATAAGCCCTTGGCCACTATCTGGCGGGCGATCTCACGCTGTTGCGCCGGTTCGAGGGTGAGCAGGGCGCGCGCATGGCCCATTTCCAGGTCGCCGTGTTCCAGCAGGGTTTTCACATCCTCGGTCAGGGCTATCAGGCGTAGCAAATTGGTAACCGTCACGCGCGATTTGCCTACAGCCTGGGCCACTTCAGCGTGGGTGAGTTCGAACTCATCCTGCAGGCGCTTGAGGGCCATGGCTTCTTCGATAGGGTTGAGGTTTTCGCGCTGGATGTTTTCGATCAGCGCCATGGCGATGGCAGCTTCATCCGGCACGTCGCGAATCACTGCCGGAATCTTGTCCAGGCCAGCCAATTGGGTGGCGCGCCAGCGGCGCTCACCGGCGATGATCTCGTAACGGCCTTCGCCGATACTGCGCACCACGATTGGCTGCATTACGCCCTGGACTTTGATGGACTCGGCCAATTCTTCCAAGGCTTCGGGGTGCATATCGCGGCGCGGCTGGTATTTGCCGCGCTGGATCAGTTCCACCGGTAAATGGGCCAACTTGCCGTCTTTGTACTCCAGTTTGCTATCGGCGGCAGCCGGGTCCAGGGGCATTTCCGGGGCAGGTGCGGTTACCCCCAGGCCTGCGCCCAAAAGTGCATCCAGGCCTTTTCCCAACCCCTTGCGTTTGCTTGACATAGTGAAACCTTATTTCCGTGTTTAGTGAGTCGCGGCCGCTTCAACAGCGGCTTTGCTGCTGTGCTCGTTGCGGCGCAGTATCTCGCCCGCCAGCGCCAGGTAGGCAATCGCCCCCTTGGATTGGCGATCAAACGCCAGCACCGGCATGCCGAAACTGGGCGCTTCGGCCAGGCGCACATTGCGCGGGATACAGGTGCGGTAAAGGCGATCGCCAAAGTGCTGTTGCAACTGCGCAGAGACATCGTTGGTGAGGCTGTTGCGCGGATCGTACATGGTGCGCAGCAAACCTTCGATTTTGAGGTTGGGATTCAGTACCCGCTGGATTTGCTGGATGGTGTTGACCAGCGCCGATAATCCCTCCAGGGCATAGTACTCACATTGCATGGCGATAATCACACCGTCACAAGCTGCGAGCGCATTCAGCGTGAGCATATTGAGCGAAGGCGGGCAGTCGATCAGGATGTAGTCGAATTGGTCGCGCACCTGGTTGATGGCGTTTTGCAGGCGGCGCTCCTTGTTCTCCAGCGCCAGCATTTCCACCTCGGCGGCCGTCAGGTCGCCATTGGCGGGCAATACCTGGTATTTACCGCTGTCGGAAAACACCAGGCAATCGCCGATGGCTTCGCGCTCGGTAAGTACATCGTAAATACTTTTTTCCAATTCATTTTTGCCGATACCCGAACCCATGGTGGCATTGCCCTGAGGGTCGAGGTCCACCAGCAGTACCCGTTTTTTGGTGGCGACCAGGGAAGCTGCAAGATTGACGCAGGTGGTGGTTTTGCCAACACCGCCTTTTTGATTGGCAATGGCATAGATCTTGGTCAAAGCAACATCCTCTTGGCACCCCGACAGGGATAGTAATTGTTGTAATTAAGGTTCTTGTGGTTGAAGTATCAGCAAATGGCGCTCGCCATCCGTTTCGGCGACCTGCAGTTTAACGGTTTCCACCAGGCGAATCTTGCCGGCGATAGGTACTAATTCGTCTTCCGGAAACAAGCCTTTCATGGCCAGGTAAATTCCACCGGGCGCCAGCAAGCCAGCGCAACCTTCGGTCATATCCTGCAGGCTGGCAAAGGCGCGGCTGATGACGCCCTGGAACAGCCCGGCAGGGGCAAATTCTTCCACCCGGCGATTTTCCACCGTCACATTGTCCAGGCCCAACAGGGTTTTGACATGGAACAGGAAGCGGGTTTTTTTACCATTGCTGTCGAGCAGGGTAAATGTTTTTTCCGGGAACATGATCGCCAGGGGGATACCGGGCAGGCCGCCGCCGGTACCCACATCGATCATGCGCGCCAGCGGATACGGGCTGCGGGCGATCCAGGGCACCACACTCAGGCTATCCAGCAGGTGGCGCGCCACCATTTGTGTTACATCGCGCACCGCGGACAGATTATAGGCCTTGTTCCACTTTTCAAACTCGCGAATATAGGCCAGCAGCTGCTCCGTTTGTCGCTCGCCCGGGGCAACCCCCATTTGCGCGGCGCCGTTGAGCAGCTGCTTGCGCAGGACAGAATTTACATCACTCACGGATTTCTCGCTTAACCGGCTTGTTGCTCAGGCACAGGGTGATCGTCTTTCAGGCGCTTGAGCAGCCCGCGTTTTTTCAGGTACACCAGCACCAGTGAAATAGCCGCCGGGGTGATACCGGAAATACGTGCCGCGCGCGCCAGGGTTTGCGGGCGGGCGGCGCTGAGTTTTTGTTTTACTTCGTTGGACAAGCCTTCCACCTGGGCATAATCCAGGTCTTCCGGAATCAGGGTGTTTTCATAGGCGCGCAGACGGTTGATATCGTCCTGTTGGCGGTCGATATAACCGGCGTACTTGGCTTCGATCTCTACCTGTTCCGCTGCAGCTTCACCCGCCAAAGGTTCGCCTTTCAAGCTAGCCACATCGGCATAGTTGAGTTCGGGGCGCTTGAGCAGGTCCATTAAGCTGTACTCGCGCGCCAGGCGGACGTTGATTTTGGCTTCGATTTGCTCTGCCTCGGCAGAACCCGCCTGTATCCAGGTGGACTTCAGGCGCTGTTGCTCCAGGGCAATTTGCTCGCGTTTTTCGCAGAAGAGTTGCCACTGCTCATCGCCAATTAACCCCAGCTCGCGGCCTTTTTCGGTCAGGCGCAGATCGGCGTTGTCCTCACGCAGCAACAGGCGGTATTCGGCGCGGCTGGTAAACATGCGATAGGGTTCTTTGGTGCCCAGGGTAATCAGGTCATCCACCAATACCCCCATATAGGCCTGGTCGCGCGTGGGGCACCAAGCCGCTTTGCCCTGCGCGCGCAGCGCGGCGTTGATACCGGCGAGCAAGCCCTGGGCGCCGGCTTCTTCGTAACCGGTCGTGCCGTTAATCTGGCCGGCGAAGAACAGGCCGCCAATCACACGGGTTTCCAGGCTGTGCTGCAAATCCTGCGGATTGAAAAAGTCGTACTCAATGGCATAGCCGGGACGCAGGATATGGGCGTTTTCGAAACCCCGCATGGAACGCACGATTTGCAGTTGCACATCGAACGGCAGGCTGGTGGAAATCCCGTTGGGGTAGAGCTCATGGGTGGTTAATCCCTCAGGCTCGATAAACACCTGGTGTGAGTCTTTATCGGCAAAGCGATGGATTTTATCCTCAATGGACGGGCAATAGCGCGGACCAATACCTTCGATCACCCCGGAATACATGGGCGAGCGATCCAGGTTATTGCGAATCACCTCATGGGTTCTTTCGTTGGTATGGGTGATGTAGCAGCAAATTTGCGGCGGCTGCATGGCGCGGTTGCCGCGCACCGACATTACCGGGCGCGGCTCGTCGCCCCATTGTTTTTCCAATAGGTCAAAGTTGACCGTGCGCGCATCAATACGCGGCGGCGTACCGGTTTTCAGGCGATCCACACGCAGTGGCAATTCGCGCAGGCGCCTGGACAGGGCGATAGATGGCGGGTCGCCCGCGCGGCCGCCGGAATAATTTTCCAGGCCTATGTGGATAAGCCCACCGAGGAAGGTACCGGCAGTGAGTACCACCTGGTCGGCCATAAATTTCAGCCCCATTTGCGTCACCACACCGCGCACCTGATCCTGCTCCACAATCAGGTCATCGACCGCCTGCTGGAAAATCCACAGGTTGGGCTGGTTTTCCAGGGTGTGGCGAATCGCGGCTTTATACAGGATCCGATCCGCCTGGGCGCGGGTAGCGCGCACCGCCGGACCCTTGCGTGCATTAAGTACACGAAATTGAATACCGCCCTTATCGGTAGCGAGCGCCATAGCACCACCCAGGGCATCAATTTCCTTCACCAGATGACTTTTACCGATACCGCCAATAGCCGGGTTACAACTCATCTGGCCCAGGGTTTCTATGTTGTGCGACAGCAGCAGGGTTTTGCAGCCCATGCGCGCCGCGGCCAGGCAGGCTTCGGTACCGGCATGGCCGCCGCCAATCACAATCACGTCGAAACGATCGGGGTAAATCATTGCTTACTACCTTGCAGACCGGCTGCGGAAAAACCCTGGAGAGGTGAGGGGAAACAAAAGGGGCGACATTATAGAGCGAGTCTTTGTTTTGCACAAAACTTGTACAGGGAATAATCAGTTTCCGGTTTATTCACAAAAATGGTTCGCGTTACAACAAAGGAGAAATTTTTTAGAAATGAAATATAGAAATGTTGATTAGGAAAAGATTGATACTGTTATTTTATATAGTGCACTCCCAATTTGTGGATAAGTTAGTTTTATATAATATTTTCAATAAGTTAAATCATGGAAAACCCGTGTGAAAAGCTACTGGAAAACCGGGGTTAACCTGGGATTTAGCTGTAGATCAAAGCCCGGGTTATACAGAAATTCCAAAAACGGCGACTTATCCCCAAAAGCATCGCCAGTTTATGGCAAGCCAATACACAGATATACCCACACCTGAACAGGTTTACCCCTGAAAAAGTATTGTTAAACAGGGAGTTATCGCTGATTTTTGATATTTTCTGTGGATAACCTGTGTAACTGTGTGGAAAAAATTGGCGATAAGTCGGTATAAAGGTTTTTGTTAGAGGAATCTTTGCTGGAAAATACACCAATCCCGATATGGTTTACCGGGAAAGAGTCTGAGAAGGATTTAAGAAAACTTGATGGGGAAAATACCAGGAAGGGGTTATTTGCCGATACAAAAACTGCTGAAGATACGCCCAAGCAAATCATCCGGGGTAAATTCACCGGTAATCTCACCCAGCGCATGCTGAGCCTGGCGCAGGTCTTCTGCCAGTAATTCACCGGCTGCAAAGCCTTGCAGTTGCGCCTGGCCGGCGTTGAGGAAGTGTTGGGCGCGTTCCAGCGCATCCAGGTGGCGGCGGCGTGCAGTAAAGCCGCCTTCTCCCGAGGCGTTGAAACCCACAATTGCCTTGAGGTGGTCTTTCAGGGCATCCATACCGCTGCCGGTAGCGGCGCTGATACCCAGATAATCCTGCCCTCGGGTATTTTCAAACAGGCCGGCCTGTTCACCGCTCAGGTCAATCTTATTGCGTACCAGGGTAATTTTGTGCGGATCGTCAAGCTTATCCACAAATTCCGGCCAGATAAGCCGTGGATCTGTCTCGGCAGTGTGGCGGCTGTCCACCAGCAGCAGGACGCGATCGGCCTGCTGGATTTCACTCCAGGCGCGCTGGATGCCGATTTGCTCCACTTCATCCGGGCTGTCGCGCAGGCCGGCGGTATCGATGATGTGCAACGGCATACCCTCGATGTGGATATGTTCGCGCAGCACATCGCGGGTGGTGCCTTCAATTGGTGTGACTATGGCGGATTCGCGCCCGCTCAGGGCATTGAGCAAACTGGATTTACCGGCATTGGGCCGGCCGGCAATAACGACGCGCATACCATCGCGCACCAGGGCGCCCTGGCGTGCCTCTTTAAAGACGCTGTCCAGTCGATGGCAGATATCGTCGAGGTCCCGGGCAACCTTGCCGTCACTGAGAAAATCAATTTCTTCTTCCGGGAAGTCGATGCTGGCTTCGACATAGATGCGCAGATGAATCAGGCTCTCGACCAGATCCTGGATGCGTTTGGAAAAAGCCCCTTGCAGTGAGTGCAAGGCGTTGCGCGCCGCCTGTTCAGTGGTGGCATCAATCAGGTCGGCAATGGCCTCGGCCTGGGCCAGGTCGAGTTTATCGTTAAGGAAGGCGCGCTCGGAAAATTCCCCCGGTCGGGCCAGGCGTACACCCAGTTGCAGGATTTCGCGCAGCAGCAGGTCGAGGATTACCGGGCCGCCGTGGCCCTGTAATTCCAGGACATCTTCACCGGTAAAGGAATGGGGGTTGGGAAAGAACAGGGCTATGCCCTGGTCGAGGGTGTCGCCGCTGTGGCTGCGAAAATCGCAAAAGTGGGCATGGCGCGGCTGCAGGGGGATACCCAGCAGGCGTTCGGCGATGAACCTGGCTTTGGGACCGGAGATACGGACAATACCGACACCACCGCGGCCGGTGGCAGTGGCGATGGCGGCGATGGTGTCGGTATTGGGGTTCATCAGGCTTTGCTATCGGCCCGTTCGATTTGGCGGGTAATCACGTACTGTTGGGCGATAGACAACAGGTTGTTGGTGACCCAGTAAAGTACCAGACCGGCCGGGAACCACAGGAACATAAAGGTAAAGACAAATGGCAGCATGTTCATAATGCGCGCCTGCATCGGGTCTGTGGGCTGCGGATTGAGTTTTTGCATGATCCACATAGTGGCACCGTAAATAATCGGCAGCACAAAATAGGGATCCATGCGCGACAGGTCTTCGATCCAGCCAAAGAAGGGCGCATGGCGCAGTTCAACGGATTCCATCAATACCCAGTACAGAGCGATAAACACCGGCATTTGAATCAGCAGTGGCAGGCAACCGCCAAAGGGATTTACCTGCTCGGTTTTATATAACTTCATCATTTCCTGGGAGAATTTCTGGCGATCTTCACCGTAGCGCTCTTTCAGCTCCAGCAACTTGGGCTGCAACTTGCGCATTTTGGCCATGGACCTGTAGCTGGCGGCTGACAGGGGGAAAAACAGCAATTTTACCGACAGGGTCAAGCCGATAATCGCCAGGCCCCAGTTGCCGAGGAAGCCATGGATAAATTTAAGGAAAGCAAACAGGGGTTTGGCGATCCACCACAGCCAACCGTAGTCCACGGTTAAATCCAGGTAAGGGGAGATTTCCTCCAGGCGTTCAGTATCCTTGGGACCTGCATAGAAACTGGCTTTAATCACACCTTTACTACCGGGTTCCACCACCACGGGTTGGGTCGTAAAGCCCAGCAGGTAGAGATCCTGGTCGCCGAGCTTGCGCAGTTTGTAGTTAACCTGGCTGCTGGCGTCGGGAATCCAGGCGCTGATAAAGTAATGTTGCACCATGGCAACCCAACCGCCCTGGCGACTGGTTTCAAAGGTTTGTTTGGCGATGTCTTCGAAATGGATCTTCTTGTAGTTTTCTTCACTGGTGGTAATCGCGGCGCCCAAGTAGGGGTTCATCTCCAGGGCACTGACTTTAACGAAATTCTGGCTATCGCGTTTGATCTGGCCATACAGCTGCGCACTCCAGGGCGTTTCAGCCTGGTTGTCGATCAGGTATTCCACGCCAATCAGGTAATCGCCGCGTTTGAAACTGAAACGCTTGGTGATGTTCACGGCGCCCTGTTGCAGGGTGAGGTCAACAACCAGACCATCACTCCCTTCTTTTAATTCATAGCTGGTGCTGCTGCTGTTAAAGAGTGGACGACCCTGGGCGGTATCCGTGCCGTTGGTTCCGATCAAGCCACTTTGTGACACATAAGTATGGTTGTTGCGATTATCGAGCAACACAAAGGGCTCATCGGGAGTATTCAGCTTGGCAAAATGGCGCGGCAGGGAGACGCTGGCAATATCGCCACCCAGTGGGTTAATGGTGACCAGCAAGTTGTCGGTTTTTACCTGGATCAGTTCTACCTTACTGCTGTCAGCCGTAGCCTGGGGTGTGTCACTGGCGGTTGGAACGGCGCTGGGAATATCGCCGTTACTGTCCGGTGCTATGGCAGCAATACTGCTACCGGCAGGAGTATTACCGGCTTGGTGCTGGGGAAGCTGTTCCTGGAAGTGATTCCAGCGGATAAACAACATCAGGATGACCGCGGCAATCGCGGCGAGTAAAAGGTTTTTTTGCCAATCCATCTTAGTGTTTGCCATGAGTAGGGTGAGTGTGAGAACAGCAGGTCGCCTCGTGTTCGGGAACCGGATCGATTCCCCCCGGGTGCCAGGGGTGGCATTTTATAAGGCGACGCGCCGTTAGATAAATACCTGCTAAAAATCCATGGGTTTTTAGCGCTTCTTCCGCATAGTGGGAACAGCTGGGATAAAACCGGCACTGGTTACCAATCCAGGGGCTCAACAAATAGCGATAGCCGTGGAGCAGCTTGACACCTGCCCACACCAAACCGGCATTAAGCCTGGCGAGCAGTTGTTTGAGCAGTATCAGCATTGGAACTAGCCTCCCGCTGGCGCGCTTTTTTGAGGATACGTTGCAACTGTTGCCGGAATTGGGCGACAAATTCGGCATTCTCCAAATCGGCAACCCCCTTGCGGGAGAGCACAATAACATCCAAACCGGCCAATTCCTGCTGTTGCAGGCGAAATTGTTCACGCACCAGGCGTTTGATGCGATTGCGCTGGACAGCGAGGCTCACGTGTTTTTTGGCAATGACCAACCCCAGGCGGGGATGCGGCAGTTGGTTGGGACGGGAGAGGATCAGGAACAGTTGGTGCGAAGCGCGGAAGGGAGCGTCATCAAAGACAGTTTGGAAATCTCTAGAGCAAAGCAGGCGCAACGATTTGCCGAAGGCTTGCTTCACTCTAGGGATACCGGGTAAGCATTAAACGCGGGTCAGCTGCTTACGGCCTTTAGCGCGGCGACGTGCTAAAACCAGACGGCCGTTTTTGGTCGCCATACGGGCGCGGAAACCGTGGTTGCGAACGCGCTTGATATTGCTGGGCTGGAATGTTCTTTTCATGACACTAACCTGTTGTTGATAAATAACGATCCTTATATTTAAGAAGCCGCTTGTCGAGGAAGCCGCTTGCTATCTATAGGATCGAGCCTAAAAAAATCGGTGGGATTCGGGACTATCAATACCTGGAGCAAGTCCTGGTTTGCTGCCCGATCTCTCCCCTGAACTGGCCGAGGGGTAAAAGGACGCGGGATTTTAAAGAATGCCCCGGGTGAAAGCAAACAATTTTGTCCATTTAATCGGCAATTTGCACTTTATTCTCCGCCATTGACGTTTTACCAGTTTGCTACCAGTTAGCTCAGTGGTTATCAACAGGGTTATCCACATTTTTCATGTTTTTGTGATGATTTATGTGTCATTGATGGAATTAGTCTATCTGTATAACTGGTTGAATTTAATCAGCTAATTCCGGCTGATTGCGATTTATTTTCAGTTTTCTTGTGGATAACTCCAGGAGCGCGGAGTAGACTAGCAAACCAATTTCCCCGGTGTTTTTTCGAGCTTTGGGTTGTACAACTCTGTGGTTGTATTTTCGCTTGATTTTGTCGACCGCCGGGTTTGCCTTGGTTTTTGCAGGGTTAGTCTTTGCATCAATAGTCTGTTAATAAATGATCGAGCAGGGGA